>NZ_WPCB01000097.1:0-3488 GCF_009741785.1 Haloarcula sp. CBA1122 | reverse complement strand
AGATGAGTTCAGCGAGAAGTTCATGTATCCATGCTAGTGAGAATGGGCTTTGAATCCTCTGTGCGGCACATCTGGAACTCGTACTAGATTGGAACGTGGAGCAGTTCGTCATAAATGGTGATGGCGACTTCGTGGACACGGTCACGCCGGGGCGGCCTGCTCGCGTCGGGACCGGGCTCGACCCCGCAATCACGAAAGGCGACGCGCTCGCCGGACAGGTCGCCGGGCCGCCCGGGAGCCTCCCGCCGGTTCACGAGACGTTCACGATGGACGTCGACCTGCTGGAACGCATCGTCGGCGACGACGGCGGCGAAGTCGACGAGATTTCGACCGGCGAACCGCTGATGCTGACTATCGGTACCGCCACCACAGTCGGTTCGGTCACAAGCGCGCGCGACGAGGAATGTGAAGTCGCGCTCAAGCGCCCGGTCTGTGCGGCCTCGGGCTCGAAGATCGCCATCAACCGCCGTGTCGGCGCTCGGTGGCGGCTCATCGGTGTCGGCACGCTGCGGTGATGATTGTGCTGGACACGAACGCACTGATGATGCCGGTCGAATGCAACGTACGGCTGTTCGAGGAACTCGATAGGGTGCTGCCGGACGCGACGGACTACGTCGCGCCCGCTGCCGTCCGCGACGAACTGGCGAAACTGGCCGACGGGGCCGGTGCGGAAGCGACGGCCGCCTCGGTCGGGCAGGACCTGCTCGACCGGTGTACGGTTCGGGAGACGACGGCGGACTACGCGGACGACGCCGTCCTCGAACTGGCACAGGCAGACGATGCGACACACGCGGTCACGAACGACACCCCCCTCAAACGACGCCTGCTGGACGCGGGCGTCCAGTAATTAGTTTAAGGGGCCGGAACAAACTGGGTATCACTCAACCATAACACATGTATAAACGGGTACGCCTACGCGATACGGTCGAAGTCCCGCCACGCTTTCTGGCGGAGGTCAGTCCGGGGCTGGTCAAACGGCTCCTGCAAGAGAAGCTCGAAGGACGAATGGACGAAGACGTCGGCAGCGTCGTCTCCGTCATCGAGGTCCACGACATCGGCACCGGTGCCGTGCTGCCGAACAAGCCCGGCGTCTACTACGAGGCCGAGTTCGACGCCCTCACGTTCGACCCACAGATGCAGGAAGTGGTCGACGGCGAGGTCGTCGAGGTCGTCAACTTCGGGGCCTTCATCGGCATCGGGCCGGTCGACGGTCTGCTCCACGTCTCCCAGATCTCCGACGAGTATCTGGCCTACGACGAGGAGAACCAGCAACTCGCCTCCCGCGAGTCCAACCGGACGCTCACCGTCGGTGACGCCGTCCGGGCGCGTATCGTCACCAAGAGTATCGACGAGCGCAACCCGCGCGACTCCAAGATCGGCCTGACGGCGAAACAGGTCGGCCTGGGCAAGCACGGCTGGCTCCAGGAGGAGCGCGAGCGCCGTGAAGGCACGGCGGAAGCCGGTGATAGCTGATGGCGGACCGACTCGTCTGTCGCGACTGTCACCGCGTCCAGAGCGCGGAGATCGAAAGCCAGTGTGAGGCCTGCGGCGGCACCGCACTGACCGAGGACTGGGCCGGCTACGTCGTCATCGCCCACCCGGAGCGCTCCGACATCGCTGAGGAGATGGAAGTGACCGAGCCGGGCAAGTACGCGCTGAAAGTCCGCTAACGTGTCCGACGTCGTTCTCGAACTCCCGAGTGACTTGCGGCACGAGCTGAAAGAGCCGCTCGGACGGATTTATACCGATACAGCGGCGCTGCTGGCCGACGCCGGTGACCCCATCATCGCCGTTGGCGATATGGTCACGTACCACCTCATCGAGGCCGGACGGGTGCCCGACCTCGCGCTGGTCGACGAACGGACCAAGCGCTCGGCCGTCGACGCGGACGTGTCGGCGGCTATCGACGGGTTTGACCGGAAGCGAGACGTGTCAAACCCGGCCGCGACGCTCACCGCCGAACTGCTTGCTGCGCTCAGGGACGGTATCGACAGCGGCGAGACGACACTTCTCGATGTCGACGGCGAGGAGGACCTCGCCACGCTCCCCGCAGTGCTCGCCGCACCTGCCGGTGCCAGCGTCGTGTACGGCCAGCCGGACGAAGGGATGGTGCTGGCAGACTGTGACGCCGAAGCCCGGGACCGGGTCCGGTCGCTGCTGGAGCGGATGGACGGTGACGCCGAGCGGGCGATTGCGCTCGTGTCGGAGTAACCGGCGAGAAAACGGGACGCGACCGGTTTTATTCCGGCCGTGGAACGCTGAGGTTCTGCATATCTGTTTCACAGCGGTCGCAGGTGACTGTCGAGCGCTCGCTACAGAGGCGCTTTCCGCAGTCCGGGCATTCGAATAACTGTTCGTCGTCGTCGCACGGGGCGGGGTCTGACCACGTCGGCATACTTGGTACTAATTAGCATTTGTCATGGCATAAACCTTGCTCATACCGCAATAAATAACAACGCATGTCCAGAGAAGGTGGACGTATGTTCACTCAAGAACGTGGACGTGTCTGACAAGTGAACGGTGGACTCGCCGCTGGAAGTAGTCGGTGACAGTCCAGCCTGCGCCGGTCCCTGCCTCGCGCCAGTCGCGGTCGGCGACCAGCACGCACCGTCCTGTGACGCGGTCGGCTTCGCCGAGTGCACCGGAAACGAGGGGGGCGAGTTCGCCCTCGATACGGGACTGGCGGCCGTAGGGGGCGTCGAAGACGACGGCGTCGACGGCGTCGTCGGCAACCGGTAGTTTGGACGCATCGGAGCGGAACACCCCCCAGTCGCCCGGGTCGGGATAGGCGTCCCTGTTGGGATGGCCGTTGCCGTCGAGCGCGTAGCTCAGGTTCTCGCGCGTCCCCGAGACCATCTTTTCCTGTGCGTCGCCGCCGACCACGTCGGCCCCGACCAGCCCCGCCTCTAGCAGGAGGCGCCGGTGCCACACATCGGGTCCAGTATCGTTGCGTCCGGGCCGGCTCCGGCGATATTGACCAGCGCGCGGGCTTCGAGCGGGTCCATGCTGCCGGGCTGGAAGAACGGGCGGTCTGTCGGCTGTCGGCCGCCGAAGTCCCGCACGCTCTCGGCGGTAAGCCAGCCCAGCGCACAGCAGGCCTCGCCGGTCCCGCCCTCCTCGTCGCCGTCGGGGTCTGAGAGATAGGCATAGAGGACGTGGTCGGGGTCGTCGAGGTCGACGGGAAAGCCGCGGTCGGTCAGCACCCCGCCCAGCGTCCGCTCAGCCTGTTGTGTGTCGATGCCAGTGCTCGCTCGCACGTCGACCGCTCGCACGGCGACGCTCCCCTCGCGGTCGATGGTCGCGGCCGACAGCAGCGCGGCGGCGCTTTCGATGTCGGGGTCCGCGGTTCCGATCAGGTCACAGGCCCGGTGGGTGAACGCGAGGTGGCGAACACGGTCGCTGATGCCCCGTGCCGTCGCTAGTCCGGGCGCGAGGGTGTCGACGGCGCTCGCGGCGCTTGCTGCCTCCCGCCGCGCGAACGCGTCGCC
>NZ_WPCB01000085.1:0-8091 GCF_009741785.1 Haloarcula sp. CBA1122 | reverse complement strand
CTCGCGCCGCCCGGACCAGCGCCCGCTGCGCCGCCGGCAGCCTGCTGGGCCTGGTCCTGGTACATCTGCTTGCCGATCTCCTGCAGTTCCTCGCTCAGGGTTTCGGTGACCTCCTCGTAGTCCTCCTTCGTGGCGTCCTCGTCTTCGAGGACTTCCTCGACGTCCTCGATTTTCGCCTCGATGTCGGACTGGAGGTCCTCGTCGATCTCCTCCTCGTTCTCGTCGAGGAGCGTCTCGGCACGGCGGACCGAGGCCTCGGCCTCGTTGCGGGCCTCGATGCGCTCGCGGCGCTGCTCGTCTTCTTCGGCGTGCTGTTCGGCCTCCTGTTGCATCTCCTCGATCTGTTCGTCGGAGAGTCCGGCACCGCCCTCGATGGTGATGTCCTCCTTGTTGCCCGAGCCCTTGTCTTCGGCTTCGACGTTGACGATACCGTTCTCGTCGATGTTGAACGACACCTCGATCTGGGGCGTGCCCGCGGGGGCCGGCGGGATGCCGGAGAGCGCGAACGCGCCGAGCAGTTCGTTCTCCTCGGCGATCTCACGCTCGCCCTGGAAGACGCGGATCTGGACCTGCGTCTGGTTGTCCTGGGCGGTCGTGAAGATCTTCGATTCCTCGGTCGGGATGGTCGTGTTCTTGTCGATGAGCCGCTCGAACAGACCGCCCTTGACCTCGACACCCAGCGACAGCGGCGTCACGTCGAGCAGGACGATGTCGTCCACATCGCCCGAGAGGACGCCGGCCTGAATGGCCGCGCCCAGCGCGACGGCCTCGTCGGGGTTGACGTTCTTCTTCGGCTCCTGCCCAGTCATCTCTTCGACCTGGTCTTGCACCTGGGGCATCCGCGTCGAACCGCCGACGAGGATGACCTCGTCGATGTCGCTCTTGGTGTAGTCCGCGTCAGCAAGCGCCTGCTCCGTCGGCCCGACGGTGCGCTCGATGAGGTCCTCGGTAAGGGACTCGAACTTCGCGCGCGTGACCTTCTGTTCGAGGTCCAGCGGCCCGTCGTCCGTGGTCGCGATGAACGGGAGGTTGATGCGAGTTTCCTTGCGCGAGGAGAGTTCTATCTTGGCTTCCTCGGCGGCTTCGGTCAGCCGCTGGAGGGCCTGCCGGTCGTCGCGCAGGTCGATGCCGTGTTCAGCCTCGAACTCGTCTGCGAGGTAGTCGATGATGGCGTGGTCCCAGTCGTCGCCACCGAGGTCGTTGTCCCCGTTCGTGGCGACAACCTCGTAGACGCCCCCACCGAGATCGAGGATGGAGACGTCGAAGGTGCCGCCCCCGAGGTCGTACACGAGGACGGTCTGGTCGGACTCGTCGTCGAGGCCGTAGGCCATCGCGGCCGCGGTCGGCTCGTTGACGATGCGCTCGACCTCGAAGCCGGCGATCTCCCCGGCGTCCTTGGTCGCCTGGCGCTGTCGGTCGTTGAAGTACGCCGGGACGGTAATGACGGCCTTCTCGATCTCGTCGCCGAGGTACTCCTCGGCGTCGTGTTTGATCTTCTGCAAGATCATCGCCGAGACCTGCTCCGGCGTGTACTCCTCCCCGTCCAGTTCGACCGAGTAGTCGTCCTCGCCCATGTGGCGCTTGATCGACTGGATGGTCTCGTCGGGGTTCTTTACCGCCTGGTTCTTCGCCGGTTTCCCGACGAGTCGCTCGCCGTCGTCGAACGCGACGACAGAGGGTGTCGTCCGCTCGCCTTCGCCGTTGACAATGATTTCGGGGTCGCCACCTTCCATGACCGCGAACGCGCTGTTCGTGGTCCCAAGGTCGATACCCAGAATCTTGTTGCTCGCCATCTTACCCGCTCATAGCGGATTGGGCCGGTTAAAAGTTGCTAGATGTACTGATCGGAAAAGCGGAGAAAGGGGCCTCCTCCGGGCGTTTTTCTACTCGGTGGCGTTCCCTGACCGGTGATTATTTAATGTACCGCAATACGACCGCTATCCCGTCGTGGTCGCCCGCTACTCCTCGCTCTCGCTGACGGTTACCTGTGCCTCGCGTAGCACTTTGTCGGCCATCTCGTAGCCCGGCCGGTGGACATCGGCGATGGCTCCGTCCGGCTGGTCGCTGTCGACGCGGGCGAGCACCTGATGCTGTGTCGGGTCGACGTCTCCGCCGGGCTCGGGGTCGATGACCTCGACGTTCTCGGCGTCGAGCACGTCGTCAAGCTGCCGGAGCGTGGACTCGACTCCGCCCCTGATATCGGTGTCCTCGTCCTGTCCGAGCGCGCGCTCCAGATTGTCCCGAACGTCGAGCAGCCGCGTCACGAGGTCTTCGGTAGCGCGCTTCTGTTCCTGTTCGCGGCGCTTGTCCATCCGCTTTTTGTAGTTCTGGAACTCCGCTTGCTTGCGCTTGAGCTTCTCCTCTAGCTCCTCAATGTCGTCGTCCTGCTGTTCGACCTGCGATTCGAGACTGTCTACGCGTGTCCGCAGTGCGGAGAGTTCCCGAGCGACGTCTTCGGGGTCCGATTCGGCGACCCGGTCGGCCAGATCGTCGTCGACGTCGAACTCGCCCAGGTCAACCTCGTCCGCGGTGACGTCCTCGGGGGCGTCTTCGAAATCCGCGTCGACGTTGCCGTCCGCTTGCGCCTCGCTCGCGGTCGACTCCTCCGTCGCGGCCGTGTCGTCGGCTGCGTCCTGCTCGGTCATACCCGATAGAAGTCGTCACATGGATAAAAGGATTCAGAAACGGTGTGGCGGTGACACTACCCACCGAAGCCGGCGTCACAGGAGGAAGCTAACGACCATCAGGACGAGGAACACGACGACGAGTATCTTCGCTATTCGCATGCTGAGCCCCGCCACGCCCCCCAGGCCGGCCAGCCCAGCAACGACGGCGAGGACGAGAAACAGCAGCGCCAGTTCGAGGAACCCGCCACCGGGCTGAAGCGGGACCGCAGTTAGTAGGTGCTTCATGCCGTTGTGTACCACCCCATCCTGATTTATTATAGATCCCCTAATCAGGGACCGATGGCGAACGCGCCGGGGTCGTACTGGAACCGCGTTCGATAGGCAGTCCACTCACCGAGTTCTTTCAAGCGGTATTTCGCGAAGGAGGGGTTCCGAACCAGTTCCAACTCTGCGAGCCGTTCCCGGACCGGGTCGAAAAGGGTCGCCCAGTCGAGTTCCTGGAGCGATTCGTCCGGGTTCGCCTCGCTCTCAGTGAACGTTAGTCCGTCGTCTGTTCGCTCGATGGTCCCGTACTGGTACCGGGTCCAGACGGTATACTCACCGAACGGAACGGTCTCAGTGGGTGGCGGCGGTCGACGGTACTGCGCCTGAAACCGCTGGTGTAGTTCGTCGCCACCCCACAGCACTCCGCGGGTAAGGAGCTTGATCCGTCGGTTGGCGTCAACACCGCTGTTGTAGACGATACGTGCGTGTTTGTATTCGCTGGACCGGAACTGCTCGGCGACGTCGTCGTCATGGTGGATATCGATCTCGTACTGATACGGCAGTGGCGTCCGACTTGCGCGTTCGAGCACTGAGACCGTCTCCTCGCCCCGGCGCAGGTCGTCGTACGGTCCCGTTCCACGCCACTGCGCCGGGTCGGCCTCGTCGGGGTCGACCCATCGGTCCATACTAGTACTATGCGTGAAGCGTTCTTAGCTTTTCCCGCGGCTCATGAGTCCCTGACCCGGAATTATCGACGTTGGCCCCGGAACGACGACCTACACCAGCACGCGGTCGAGTTCGACAACGAGGCCGCTGTCGGCGTCCGGGTCGCCGACGAGCGTTCCCAGACAGACCGCAGCGCCGTCGGGCGTGACACAGACAACCTGCGAACCCGTCTCGGGCGTCGCGTCGCCGGCTTCGGCCGGCCCAGTTTCGATGACACCCGGCGCATACACCGGCGCACCGTCTTCGACTTCCCGAGCAGCACTCGGTGCAATCGTGACCCGCGGCAGGTGGACCAGCGCGCGCTCCGCCGGCTGGACAATCTCGCGGAGTTTCCCCTCGTCACCCTCGTCGGCAAACGCTAGCGCGTCGACGAGGTCGTGCATCGTCGACAGCGACGCGTCGTCGAAGGTACCGGTCGCCGTCCGGCGGAGATCGCCCATGTGTGCGCCGGTCCCCGCCGCCAGCCCGATATCGTGACACAGTTTCCGGATGTACGTGCCCGAAGCGCACCGGACGCGCAGGAGCAGCCGACGCTCGCCCTGTTCGAGGATGTCCAGCGAATGAATCCGCCGCGCGCGCAGTTGGCGCTTGACCGCGCTCTTCCGGGGCGGCTTCTGGTAGACCTCGGTCTCGAACTCGGCGACGATATCCGCGATGTCGGCGGGGGCCTGGTCGTGGAGTTCGAGCACCGTCACGTACTCCTTGACGGCGTCGTCGAACACCTGCGCCATCCGGGCGGCGTCGCCGAGCAACACGGGGAGACAGCCGGTCACCTTCGGATCGAGGGTCCCGCCGTGGGCGACCCGGTCCTGGTCGGTGGCGTTGCGGATCCAGGCCGCCACCTGGTGGGCCGAGGGTCCCGGTGGCTTGTCGAGGTTGACGACGCCGAACGAGCGAAGCGAATCGAGGTCCCGTTCGCCGGGCGGGGCACGGAGTGTCATCGGCTCAGAACTCGTACCGGATGTTCTCGACCGGTGCCTTCCCTTCGTCGCCGTCCGGGCTGTACGATTCGACGGCGTGCAGGGTCACGCTCAGAACGCCCTGCGGGTCCCAGCGAGCGGTGTTGACCGCCAGATCGTAGATAGAGAGGTCGTCGAAGTCGATGTCGTAGTAGTCGCTGTAGCGCTGGGCCTCGCTGTCGCCACGCTCCCGGGTTTCGGTCTTTGCCTGTTCGAAGGGCTTGTTCTCCCGTGTCGCGATGCGGTCGGCGCGCACATCGAGCGGCGCGGTCAGCCACAGTTTCATGTCGGCGTACTCGCCCGCCATCCAGCCGGCGAGACGGGACTCCAGTACGAGGTCGTCGCGCTCGGCGGCGATATCCCGGAGCCGGCGGTCCAGATCGCGGTCGATCTGATCGTCCTCCTCGGCGGCTTTGTTCAGTTCGAGCGGCGTCATCCCGCGCTCTTCGGCCAGCGAGCGGAAGATATCGCCGCCGCTGACGTGCTCGTAGCTCAGGGCGTCGGCCAGGCTCTTGGCAAGCGTGCTCTTGCCGCTGCCGGCCGGGCCGGAGACGGTAATCAACATAGAGGTGTTCGGGGGGCCCCGATAGAAAGGGCTGTCTCTTCGCGCCTACCCGGTCGGCGTCGTCTCGACGTTGAGCGCCTTCCGGATGATCTGGGTGAACGACAGCGAGCACAGGAAGTACCAGACAATCCACGCCTGGACTGGGCCGGCGACGCTGTTGCTCCACGCTTCGACCTCGCCGAAGATGGGGAGCGTAATCACCGGGCTCGCGTCGACGCCGGCTCCGAAGACGATCCAGTAGAGCCAGAGGAACAGCGGAATGTTGACCAGCATGATCCACACCATCGGGCGGAACTGCTGTTTGAACATCCCCATCTGGTCGGTCATCAGCTCCATCTGCTCCTCTTCCAGACGGTCAAGCGCCTCTTGGTCGTCGCGTTCCTTCGCGGCTTTGCGGCGCTCTTTCAGGTCCTCCATCTTCTCTTGATGGTCGCCCATCCCCGACATATCCATGAGGTTGTCCTGGAGAATCGTCGAGGTGGTGCCGGTGATGATCGCAAGCACCAGGATGACGACATAAAAGGGAAGCATATCGTTGAGCGGCCCGAGGACAATGTCGATGACCCCGCCTGCGATAACGTCACGGACCGAGGTCATCGAGTAGCCTGCAAACAGGCCGAGCGTCCCGAGGCCGGCGAGCTTGTCCCACTTCGACCAGCCGCTGTCGTCGTCATCGTCGCTGGGCTCGGCGTCGGACTCTTCAAGCGCCTCGCGGACGCCCTCGGGATCGTCGATGACGAACCCCTCGCCGTCGGCGTCGATGAGCAGGCCGGATTCGATGAGCCGGCCCCACTCGCCGCTCGTGAGGTCGTCGCTCACGTCGCTCCAGGTAACGGTCCCGTTCTCTTCGGCCGCAGCGAGTACCGTCGAGAGCGCATCAGTCATTGCCTCGCCGTCTTCGGCGAGTCGTTCTACCTTCGGCGCGGTACGTGCCATTGTGTGTGCTTGAGGTGCGACGGCATATCAACGTTTTACTCTGACTGTCTCGACGATATCGGCCTCGAACGGCGGTTCCGTCGCGTCTCAGGCCGTCTGTGCGTCGACGGCGTCCTGAATGTCGCTCCAGACCTCGTCGGGCGTCTGTTCGCCATCGACGGCGACGAAGCCGTCGTGGTCCCCGTAGTGGTCGATGACCGGTGCGGTGTTGTCGTCGAACACGTCCAGTCGGTTGCGGACGGACTCCTCGTTGTCGTCGTCGCGCTGGATGAGGTCGCCGCCACAGTCGTCACAGACACCGTCCTCTTCGGGCTGATTGAACTCGACGTGGTAGTTCGTTCCGCAGTCGTCACAGACCCGCCGGCCCGTGAGCCGGTCGACTAGCTCCTCTCGCGAGACATCGAGCGAGAGAATCACGTCGAGGTCGGTCATCCCTTCCAGCTCCTCGGCCTGTTCGAGGTTGCGCGGGTAGCCGTCGAGGACGAACCCGTCGGCCTGGGACAGCGCTTCGTCGACGATAGCGTTGACCACCGCGTCCGGCACGAGGTCGCCCGCTTCCATGTATTCGCGGGGCGTGTCGTACTCGGTGTCCATGTCGCTGATGTCCATGTCCTTGTTCGCCCGGAGCGCGTCACCGGTCGTGATGTGTTCGACGCCGTACTCTTCGGCGAGGTTGGCGCTCTGAGTTCCTTTACCGGCTCCCGGCGGCCCGAGAATCAGGATTCGCGGATTCGACATAGGCAGGGTTTCCCAGGGGTCAGTTAAATGGTTGTCCAAATCCTGCCGTCGGGTCGTGCTGCCGCCACCCAAAGGTGTGTCGGCCCCGCCGACCAACCGACGGTATGCTCGAACCCGGAGCGCCAGCGCCCGACGTCAGCGCCCAGAACCAGTTCGGCGAACCCGTCTCGCCCGACTTCGAGGAGCCGACGGTGGTGTACTTCTATCCCGAAGATTTCACCGGCGGCTGTACCATCGAAGCCCGCGACTTTCAGGAACACCTCCCGCAGTTCCGCGAGGGCGGTATCACCGTCTACGGCGTCTCGATGGACGACGTGGCGACCCACGACGAGTTCGCCGAGGAGGAGGGCCTGCTGTACGACCTGCTGGCCGACTCCGACGGGACCGTGGCCGAAGCGTTCGGCCTGGACACCAGTGGCGGCCGGACGGACCGCCGGACGTTCGTGCTGGCCGACGGTGAAGTCAAGTCCGTCTACGACCCAGCCCCCTCGAACCCCGAGGGCCACGCCGAGGAAGTGCTCCACGACGTTCGCAACGAGTACGTCCAGGGTGGATAGACGGCTGTAGCCTGTTTTGCCGCGACAGCATACCGACCACCAGTCTCAGAACACTTCAGCGCCGCCGCCGATTCGGGTCTGGTACACGCGGGCATCGACGCCGCGGTCGCCGAAGGCATCGAGCATCGTGCTCGCGATTTTCCGGCGGTCTTCCTCGGCGCAGGCGGCGATAACGGTCGGACCAGCCCCGGAGATGGTGACACCGGTCGCACCGGCCGCCAGCGCGGCCTCGCGGACCTGTTCGTAGCCGTCGATGAGTTTCGCGCGGGCCGGCGTCACCACGGTGTCGTGCATCCCCTGACCGACGAGTTCGGGGTCGTCGCGGTGCATCCCCGTCGTCAGCGACGCGGCGTTGCCGACCGTCTCTACCATCTGATCGACGCGGGCGGTCTCGGGGACGACGTTGCGCGCGTCCCGCGTGGAAACGACGATGTCGGGGAGACAGGCGACGAGGGGGATGTCGGCATCGACCTGCGTGACGCCCTTCTCGGTCGCGATGGTGAACCCGCCCATGATGGAGGGGGCCACGTTGTCGTCGTGGGCGTCCCCGGAGACGACGGCCTCGCCCTTGGCGGCGATTGGGACCAGTTCCTCGCGGGAGTAGCCGCGGTCGTACAGTTCGTTCAGCCCGACGGCCGCCGCGGCGGCGCTGGCCGCGGAGGACGCCCAGCCCGATGCGGGACGGACCCCTTGTCTATCTGAATGCGTGCGGCGCATCG
>NZ_WPCB01000027.1:0-46549 GCF_009741785.1 Haloarcula sp. CBA1122 | reverse complement strand
CTCGAATCCTACGACGGGGCCGTCGTCGCCGGTATCGACGGCGCGGCGCGGGGCGGCGGCGTCGAACTGGCGCTGGCCTGCGATATCCGGGTGGCGACGCCCGGCGCGACCTTCGCGGAAACGGGGGTCAAACTCGGCCTGTTCGGGGCCTGGGGCGGGACAGCGCGGCTCCCCGACATCGTCGGGACCGGCGATGCGCTCGACATCGCGCTCTCTGGCCGAACGCTTGACGCCGAGACGGCGCTGCAGATGGGGCTGGTCTCACGGGTGACTGCGGAGCCTCGGGCTGTCGCTGAAGAGATAGCAGCCGTCGACGCGGACGCGCTTCGAGTGCTGAAAGCACGGATGCGAGACGATGCAGACAGGGAAACACAGGAGCGCCGCGAGCAGCAGGCCTTCGCCGACCTCAACGCGAAGACTGAGTAGGAAAGGGTACAAGACGACGCCTCGCATACGGACCGCCAATGGTCGACTGTGAGTACTGCGGGGAATCGTTCGACGGCGACGACGCCTACCTTGACCATCTCGCCGACGCCCACGACGGCGAACTGGGCGCGATTGATCGACGGCGCGTCGAAGAGCATACCGGTGGCGAAGAGGGGAACGCCCTCCCGGTCGGGCCGATTGTTATCGGCGTCGTCGTCGTGCTCGCTATCGGACTCACAGTGTACGCGACCCAGCTGAGTGGTGGCGACGGCGGCAGCAACGCGGACCTCGTCGGGACGGCGGGCGCACAGCCGCTGTCGGCAGTCGAGGCCTCCGGGGTCGAAGCGTCGTCACTGGACGACACCGGCGACAGCGACCGACTGGCCGGCGTCAAGCAGTTCCCGGACAGAGGGACCACCCACGTCGAAGAAGGCAGTGCTATCGACTACCAGCGGGTCCCGCCACTCTCCGGGACGCACTACGCTTCGACAGTCGATGCAGGCTTCTACGAGGCGACGCCGCTGCTCGGTTCGCTCGTCCACACGCTCGAACACGGCGCGGTCATCGTCTACTACGACCCCGATTCAATTTCCCCAGAAGCCAGAGAGAGCCTTCGGGAGTTCTCCAGCACCCACACCGGCACCTGGCGGAGCGTGATCGCTGTTCCGAACCCCAACGACGACCCGCGGGCGACCTACGTCGTGACGGCGTGGCGGCACGAGCTAACGATGGACAGCTACGACGCCGAGACCGTCCACGCGTTCCTCTCGGAGTATCTGGGCCGCGGACCGGAGAACCCGGTCCGTTAACGACTAAGTCGAAGGAACAGGCCTCAGTACAGCGGGTCCGCACCCGGCGGCATCGCCCGCTTGTGGGCGCTCGATTCGTACATCTCGCGGACAGTCTCGACGACATCGAGCGGGACACCAAGCCGGTCGGCCGTCGCAGCCGCCGGGACGCCGCCGTCGATATGCAGGGCGAGGATAGAGTCGAGCGTGTCGTAGTCCATCCCCATTTCATCGGCGTCGGTCTGGCCGGCCCACATCTCGGCGCTGGCGGTCTTTTCGGCGAGGTCGTCCGGGACGCCGACGTGTTTCGCCAGCTGCCGGACCTGCTGTTTGTACAGCGCCGCGATAGGATGGCAGTCGACCGCGCCGTCGCCGTACTTCGTGTAGTAGCCGACCAGTGCTTCGCTCCGGTTCCCGGTGCCCAGGACCAGCGCCTGCTCGTGGTTACCGACGAGATAGTTCAGCACCGCCCGACAGCGAACCCGGAGATTGCCGACGGCGAGCTGGTCGCCCTCGGCGTCGGGATAGGCGTCGAGGAACGCGTCGACGAGCGGGTTGATTTCGATGACGTCGTACTCGATGCCGAGCAGGTCGTTGGCCACGCGCTCGGCGTCACTCATGTTGTCCGCGCGGTTGACCTCGCTGGGCATCACGAGGCCGTGGACAGCGTCGCGGCCGAGCGCCTCGACAGCCAGGTGTGAGACGAGTGTGCTGTCGATGCCGCCAGAGAGCCCCAGCACCACGGTGTCGACACCGGCAGCTTCGACCTGATCCTCGATGAACGACGTAATATGGTCGCGGTGGGCGTCCAGTTCAGCCTCGGAGAACGTCAGGTCGATCGGGTCGTTGGCCCGTACGACGGAGTCCGCTGTTGCCATATCTACTAGTTGGCCGGGCGGAACTAATACCCATCCATCGGCGCGATATTTTCGGACGACCGTCCAGTCGAAACGCTACGTTCAAGTGCGGTCGCTGTTGACAGTTCGATACGGGGTTCGCAGGTACAGCGGACCTGCAGTCTACCGAAGTGCGCCGGTGGTGAGCAAATCCGACGGATTTGCGAGCCTCGGCGCGCGAGTGACCGTAGTGAACGATGCGCGCCGGTGTAATGCGGTTCCAAGGGAACCGCAATGCTCGGCGCGAGTGCAACGAGCGCCGGTGGTCCAGTGGTAGGACATTGCCTTCCCAAGGCAATAGCCCGGGTTCAATTCCCGGCCGGCGCATTTTGCTGCGAGCAAGTCGCGAGCAGCAAATGCAGTCCACGGGAATTGAATCACGCGAGGCGAACAGAGTGAGTCTCGCCATCGGGTTCAATTCCCGGCCGGCGCACTCCCTGCGGTCGTTTGCCGCCCGATGTTCGCGAACGCGTCGCGTTCGCTCACTCCCGGCCGGCGGGTTTTGCTGCGAGCAATCCATGAACTCCAACCACAGCCGGAGATCGAGCCACGCAAAAAGCGTGCAGTTCGAACTCCGCAGGTAGTAGCGACACGATTCTAGGTACGTAGAATGAACGGTTATATGAGGATAATATGTAGTATGTTAACGTATGCCTCGACCAGCCACTCGGCCCCACAATCCCCTACTGGAATGTAAGAAATGCCACGAGCCGGTAATCAAAACAGCCGACGAGGAGTTCGAGTGCGTGGAATGCGGTTGGCGGCCAACTGCGGACAGTCTGCTCTCGTAAGCCAGATCGGGGGCGACCGGTGCTATTGGGCCAGTCACTGTTGTATTTCGGCCGAGAGAAGAGGCACCGACCGCGCCGTTACTCACTATTGGTACCAGCGGTAGTGTGAGCCCGCGGACCGCGAGATACTTGTCGGGGCCGGGCATACCCAGTGTCAACAGATGGACGCGCCGCTGTGGACGGAGACACACGCCCCGGAGTTGTCGGATATCCGCCAGCCGAAGGCCCGCGAACACCTGCAAGGAGCCATCGAGGAGCCGATGAACCTCCTAGTCCACGGGCCGAAAGGGAGCGGGAAGACGGCCGCTGTCCGAGCCTTTGCCCGGGAGGTCCACGAGAACCCCGACGCGGACTTCACGGAACTCAACATGGCGGACGTGTTCGACATGACGAAAAAGGAGGTCTCGAACGACCCGCGGTTCGCGTCGTTCATCGACAGCAAGCGCCGCCGCGAATCCTCGAAGGCCGACCTCATCAACCACGTCCTCAAGGAGTCCGCCAGCTACTCGCCGGTGTCGGGCAGCTACAAGACCATTCTGCTGGACAACGCCGAGGGGATGCGCGAAGACTTCCAGCAGGCGCTCCGTCGGGTGATGGAGCAGTACTACGAAGCGACGCAGTTCGTCATCGCGACGCGTCAGCCCTCGGCTGTTATCCCGCCGATCCGCTCGCGGTGTTTCCCGGTCGTGATGCGCGAACCGACTCACGAGGAGACGGCGTCCGTGCTGGAGGACATCGTCACCGCGGAGGACGTCGACCACGACGACGACGGCATCGAGTACGTCGCCGGCTACGCTGAGGGGGACCTCCGAACAGCAGTGCTGGCCGCCCAGACGACCGCCGAAGCCGAGGGCGAGGTGACGATGGACGCCGCCTTCGAGACGCTGAACGCCGTCGAAGCCGACGACCAGGTCGAGCAGATGATCGACGCGGCCGAAGACGGGCGCTTTACCGACGCGCGGTCGACGCTCGACGACCTGCTCGTCGACGAGGGGTATGGCGCGTCCGACATCCTCGACGACATACTGGCGGTGGCCCGGTCACGCTACTCCGGCGATCGACTGGCCGAAATTCACACCATGGCCGGGGAGACGGATATGGCGCTCGTCGACGCGGCCAACGAGCGAATTCATCTCTCACACCTCCTCGCACAGCTGGGCGAGCAGTAAGGGTCGGCGTCCAGCCGCTATCGCTTTATCAGGACTGTAACGGTCGGAGCGTGCCGCTACAGCGCGTTCCCGTTCCTCGCCGAATCACGGTACGGCTCGGTGACACGGAATCGCGGACGCTCAGCCGCCGAGGCGGCGTCAACCGCTTCGAAATCCTTTTACGCGCTTCGGCGGGTAGATACGGACAACGAACCATGGATATCGACATCATCGAAGAAGACGAGAATCCCATGTTGCACCGCACGGACGTCCGGTTCGAGGTCGTCCACGACGAAGCCACCCCCTCCCGTCTCTCTGTCCGCGACTCTCTTGCGGCCACGCTGAACAAGGATGCCGAAGAAGTCGTCATCCACAAGCTCGACACCAAGTTCGGCATGCGGAAGACGGTCGGCTACGCGAAGGTCTACGACAACCCCGAGTACGCTCGCGACGTCGAGCAGGACCACATGCTCGAACGCAACAAGATCGTCGCCGACGGCGAAGAGGAAGCGGAGGAAGCATAGATGCCACACAACGAGTACTACAGCGACGACGGCGAACTCGACCGCGAGACCTGTCCCCGGTGCGGTGACACCGTCCTCGCCGAGCACGAGGACCGCCAGCACTGCGGCAAGTGCGGCTACACCGAGTGGAAGTAAGGCCGCCCGATGCGTATTCTGGGTATCGAAGGTACCGCCTGGGCAGCCAGTGCTTCGGTGTTCGAGACGCCGGACCCAGCGCAGGTAACTGACGACGACCACGTTTTCATCGAGACGGACGCATACGCGCCAGACAGCGGCGGCATCCACCCGCGCGAGGCCGCCGAGCACATGGGCGAAGCATCCCGACCGTCGTCGAGACGGTCATCGGACATGCACACGAGCGGGCGGCCGCTGGCGGTACGAACGGGGACGGAGACGACAGCGCGCCGATTGACGCCGTCGCCTTCGCTCGTGGCCCGGGACTCGGCCCCTGTCTTCGCATCGTCGCCACAGCCGCTCGGGCGGTCGCCCAACGGTTCGACGTGCCGCTGGTGGGCGTGAACCACATGGTCGCTCACCTCGAAGTGGGTCGCCATCGCTCGGGCTTCGATTCGCCGGTGTGTCTGAACGCCTCCGGCGCGAACGCCCACATCCTGGGCTACCGCAACGGCCGGTACCGCGTGCTGGGCGAGACGATGGACACCGGCGTCGGCAACGCTATCGACAAGTTCACCCGCCACATCGGCTGGTCCCATCCCGGCGGACCGAAGGTCGAACAGCACGCCCGCGACGGCGAGTACCACGAACTGCCCTACGTCGTCAAGGGGATGGACTTCTCGTTCTCGGGCATCATGAGCGCCGCCAAGCAGGGCGTCGACGACGGCGTTCCGGTCGACGATGTCTGCCGCGGGATGGAGGAGACCATCTTCGCGATGCTAACCGAAGTCGCCGAGCGGGCGCTGTCGCTGACCGGCGCTGACGAGCTGGTGCTTGGCGGCGGCGTCGGCCAGAACGACCGTCTCCAGCGGATGCTCGGCGAGATGTGCGAGCAACGCGGCGCAACGTTTTACGCCCCCGAAAATCGCTTCCTGCGGGACAACGCGGGGATGATAGCCATACTCGGCGCGAAGATGTACGCGGCCGGCGACACCATCGCTATCGAAGACTCACAGATTGACTCGAACTTCCGGCCCGACGAGGTGACCGTCACCTGGCGCGGGACCGAAGAGTCGGTGGACAGCTATCGGGCGGCGGACGACGAAGTCCAGGGCGCGGAGGCGACCGTCCGCTTCGACGGTGATCGCGTCATCAAGGAGCGCGTGCCCCGCAGCTACCGCCATCCGACGCTCGACGAGCGCCTGCGAATCGAACGCACCAGACAGGAGGCCCGACTCACCAGCGAAGCCCGGCGCAACGGCGTCCCGACGCCGCTTGTCCGTGACGTGGACCCGCAGGAATCTCGTATCGTTTTCCAGCGCGTGGGCGATGCTGACCTGCGCGAGGGGCTGTCCGAGTCACGCGTTACAGACGTGGGCCGATGGCTCGCTCGCATCCACGACGCCGGCTTCGTCCACGGAGACCCGACGACGCGAAACGTCCGGGTCGGCAGCTGGGACGGACAGGGGGACCAGACGTTCCTGATCGACTTCGGCCTCGGCTACTACACGCAGGAGGCCGAGGACCACGCGATGGACCTCCACGTCCTCGCCCAGTCGCTCGCCGGGACCGCGGACGATCCCGAGACGCTGCTGTCGGCTGCCGAGGACGCCTACCGGACCGAGAGCGACCACGCCGACACGGTGTTCGCCAGCCTCGACGACATCGAGGGTCGGGGCCGGTATCAGTAGGATAGGAACCAAGGGCGGTGCTGAGTTGCGGTCGGCGGAGCAAGCATACCGCGGCCTTCGGCCGCGGTTTCACGCGAATCGCTCCGCGATTCGCGCCTTTTTCGCCCACGTTCACAAGAGCGAAGCTCTTGTGCAGCCCATCAGAAGTCTCCGACTTCTGAGGACGTTTTTGGACGGGGGTTGAGCGCTCGCCGGGAGCGAGCGCGATGCCCCCGTCGAAAAAGGTGGTGGACAAATGGTTTAACCTCGGCCCGAATAGGAATCGGTATGGCAGAAAAACCCCAGTCGGGAACGTTGTTCGGCGTGCCGTACAACTTCGAACGACCGAGCCTCAAGCGGTTGGTGTCGGCCTATTGGAAGCCGGGCGATGACATGCTGGTGGAGAAGCCGTTCGGCATCGGCTACACGCTGAACCTGGCGAACTGGCGCTCGTGGGTCGTGCTGGCGGTCGCCGGCGTGATGCTGTATCTCGAACGCGGCGGCAGCAGCGAGGAGTTCGAATCCGAGAGCGAGGACGAACCTGTCGAAGTCGTCGTCGACTGAGACGGATTGGTTGGGCGGTTGCGGAGTTTCGACGGCTCTTTTATCGCCGGTCGCTGTGTGCCGGTATGCTCAATTTTGTCACGACCAACCCCGGGAAGGTCCGGGAGGCGACCGAGTATCTCGACGACGAGGTCGAACAGTTCGACTTCGATTACCCGGAAGTCCAGGCAGACGACCTGAAAACGGTCGCGGCCGAGGGGGCGCGGGCGGCCTACCGAGCGGCTGACGGACCGGTCATCGTCGACGACGCAGGACTGTTCATCGACGCCTTCGACGGGTTCCCCGGGCCGTACTCCTCCTACGTCGAGGACACCGTCGGCGTAGAGCGCGTCTGGCGCATGACCGAGCCGGAGGACGACCGCGGCGCGGCGTTCAAGACGGTCATCGCCTACTGCGACGGCGAAGGGTTCGAGGCGACGCCTGATCCGGGCGGGATCGACCGCGAGGACCGGCGCGGACAGGACCTAGCGGCCGACGACCGCGGCGCGGCGACGACGGACGAACAGGTCCACGACGGGAGCGCGGGGAGGAGCAGCGAGACAGTCCCGGTAAAGCTGTTCGAGGGGCGCGTGAACGGTGAAATCGTCGCGCCGCGCGGCGAGGGCGGGTTCGGCTTCGACCCGATCTTCGAGCACGACGGAACGACGTTCGCGGAGATGAGCACCGAGCAGAAGAACGCGATCTCCCACCGCGGGCGGGCGTTGTCGAAGTTCGCGGAGTGGTACGGTGAGCGGTAGCGAACCGTCCGTCGAGGGATGGGGCCCATCCCTCGGAAGTTCCAGCGACGAGGGACCGACGGCGCTGGAACCCGAAGCGACACCGGTCGCGGAGTGGTACGGTGAGCGGTAGCGACGTGCCGGTCGTCGGGACCGGCGGCACCGCCCTGATAACCGGTGCGTCGGCGGGCATCGGCAAATCGCTGGCACAGGAGTTCGCCGCACGCGGGCACGACGTGGTGCTGGTCGCCCGGAGCGAGCGGAAACTGGAGCGGCTGGCCGCGGCCCTCGAAACGAGGGGCGTCACGGCGACACCGATTGTAATGGACCTCGACCACGCGGCGGCCGCCGAAGCCCTGTACGAGGAGGTGCTGGACCGCGAGCTGGACATCGGTGTCCTCGTCAACAACGTCGGCGTGGGGACCTACGGCCCGTTCGCGGAAAGCGATCTCGACGCCGAGCGGACGCAGTTGCGGCTGAACGTCATGCTCCCGGTCGAACTGACGCGGCTATTCCTCGACGAGTTCGACGACGGCGGCGCGGTTATCAACGTGGGTTCAGTCGCCGGGTTCCAGCCGGGACCGAATCTCGCTGGCTACTACGCGAGCAAAGCGTACATCAACAGCTTCAGCGAGGCGTTGGCCGAGGAACTCCGTGAGACTCCGGTCGATGTGACGGTCGTCTGTCCCGGCCCGGTCGACACAGAGTTTCAGGAACGAGCCGGGATGGCGGACTCGATGGTTGGGTCTGTCGCCTCGAATACGCCCGAAGCAGTCGCGACGGCGGCCTACGAAGGAGCCGCCGCTGGCGAGACTGTCGTCATTCCGCGGCGGTCGATGCGGCTTATCGACCGGCTGGTCAGGGTGACGCCGCGCTGTGTCGTCCGGCGCGTTGCAGCGCTGGTCAATCGAGGCCGGTAGAGAATCAAGTACGAGAACGCTATCGGCCCTGGGCTTGTGTCGCTTATTACCGGGCCTACGTCCACTGATTTCTTTTCAATATCCGAGAATTAGACTGGAACATTATTAAACACTGTAAGAAAAGGGTGCGTATGCTCACAGACCCCGTCGGACAGTACAAAGCGGTGATACGCGAATCACTGGACCTCTTCGGCGTCTCCGGCTCCGTCGAGCGGAAGGTGCTCGCGGCCGTCGGTCTACAGTTTGCCGCCTCGGTCGCGCTGGCAGTCGTCTCTCTCGTCGCCAGCGGGACCGTCCGGTTCGTCGTCACCGGTGTATTGCTCGCTGGCGCTATCGTCGCGTTCGCCAACACGGTGTTCATCACCCGCGAGGACTTCGTCGAGCCAATCACAGCCATGGCCGCGGGTGCGGACCACATCGCGTCCGGCGAGCTCGACGTGGAACTGCCCGAGAGCGAGCGGGACGACGAGGTCGCCGAACTGCTCTCGTCGTTTCGGTCGATGCAATCCTACCTTCTGACGGTGTCCCGACAGGCCGACGCGCTCTCCCGACAGGAGTTCGACGCCGACGTCCTCGACGAGGATGTCCCCGGAGCTTTCGGAGAGTCGTTGGAGAAGATGGCCGCCAGTATGGACGACTACACCACCGAACTCAAGACGATGACCAGCGACCTCGAACGGCGCTCCCAGGCGTTGAACGACCTCGTCGTCGCCTTCGGTGACGCCGCCGAACGGGCGAAAGACGGGGACCTGACGGCCACTATCGACGAGGACTTCGAGGCCGACGACGAGCAGTTCGACGCCGTTGTCCAGAACTACAACGACCTCGTGACGACGCTGGGGGAGACGGTTGCCACCGTCGCCGCGTTCGCAGAGGACGTCGACGAGACGAGCGATCACGTCACCCGGAGCGTCGAAGAGATCGACGATGCGAGCGACGAGATTTCCCGGTCGGTTCAGGAGATCTCGGCGGGAGCCAGTCAGCAGGCGTCGCGCCACGACGACGTCGCCTCGGAGATGAACAGGCTGTCTGCCACCGTCGAAGAGATCGCCGCGACCGCCGAAAGCGCCGCCGGGACCGCCGAGCAGGCGACACAGCGAGGCCGAGAGGGGCGCGCGGACGCCGAGCAAGCTATCGATGAACTCGACGAAATGGAGGCCCGTATCGACGACATCGCCGTTGCGGTCGAGAGTCTGGTCGACCAGATCAGCGAGATTGACGACATCGTCGAGGTCATCACGGACATCGCCGAGCAGACCAATATGCTCGCGCTGAACGCCTCCATCGAGGCGGCCCGCGCGGACGGAAGCGGTGACGGGTTCGCCGTCGTCGCCGACGAGGTGAAGACGCTCGCCGAAGAGACCCGTGACGCTGCAACGGACGTATCGGACCGCATCGAGGCGGTCCAGCACGAGGCCAGCGAAACCGTCAGCGACGTGGAAGCGACGAACCAGCAGGTGACCGACAGCGCCGCAACCATCGAGTCGGCGCTCCGGGACTTCGAGGACATCGTCGACGTGCTCGGCGAGGTCAACGATTCGATTCAGGAGATATCGGGAGCTACCTCCGAACAGGCAGAGACCACGCAGGAGGTCGTCGATATGGTCGACGAAGTCGCGACAGTGAGCGAGCAGACCAACGAGGAGTCCGAGGCTGTCGCCGCCGCGACCGAGGAACAGACCGCGACGATTACCGAAGTGACCACCGAGGTACAGGAGATGGCAGCCCAGACCGACGAGTTGCGTGAGGTGCTTGCAGAATTCGACGTTGCCGAGGACGCAGCCGGGCCGTCGGGAGCAGGCGCCACAACCACCGTAACGACGGCTGACGACTAAGCAGCGAGATTACCGGCTACGCGCGTGGGTCACGGTCCGGACCGGGATACTCGCCGTCCTCGACGACTGGGTATAGTGACTCCGGGTCGAACAGGCGCGCGAAGGCGTCCGGTGGTCTGACACTCAGGGACAGATGACGGTTGAGCGACGCGCTGGTCCGGGCGCTCCGCAGGTCGTCATCGTAGGAGAGGAGGTGCTGTGCGCCGCCCCGATAGGCCGATGCCAGCGCGGGCTGGTCGCCGACCGGGTGCTCGACGATGTCACAGTCGGGTTCGATCCGCGCCCGCCAATCGGCCGCCAGGTCGTCGTCGGCGAGGTCGGCGATAACGGCAGCGGCATCGTCTAGCAGGTGGTCACTCGCGACGAGCGTGACCCACGAGTGCCGGCGGATGTGGTCGATAGCGGCACGGGCATCGCTGTCTGGTCCACACAGCAGATCGGCGGCGAGGACGTCGGCGTCGGCGACGACACGCGCCGGCGACGGCTCACGCATCGTCGTCCTCCGCCCGGTGCTCGTCGAGGGCCACACGGACAGCGTCGACCGTGGTCTGGTGGTCCGCCGCACGTTCGAACAACGTCGCCCAGGTCATAGCAGGAAGCAGTAGCTGAACGGGCAAAAAGCCGTGCCGTCTGTCGTCCGTCGGCCGCCTGTCTGACGGGCATTTATGTCTACCGGTAGCATTCCACCCGGTACGGGCGCGCTTCCACGGCTCCAGTGGATGTCGGTGCCACTGTGTGCCATCCTATCCTCCCCAGGCGCGCCCGGACACCGCGATCCTCCCTTTCATATTCTACTCCCCCCGGCTTTCGCCGCAGACAGCAAGCGCTATCGTCCTGAAAAAGAGACGACAACGCGGGATGCGGTCCCGGAATCTCAGGCTGACGCGTCGCCCCGGAGCGTCGCCCGAATATCGTCCAGTCCACCGGGGTCGGCCATGATCGCGACACTGTCGCCGGGTTCGATTTCCGTCTGTGGGAGCGGAATCGTCATCGGTTCGTGGTCTTTGCCGTGTGCGTAGATGTGTGCGTCTCCTGGTAGTTCCACCTCGACGACCCGTTTCCCGACGAACGGCGAGTCGTCGGGAATGCGGATACTCGCGACCGAGAGCTGTTCGGTCAGGTCTGCGAGGACGTTGAAGTCACCGCCCAGCAGTGCCGTCTTCGCGCCGGCCGCGCCCAGCCGCTCGGGATAGATGATCTCGTCCACGTCGGCGGCGTACTTCTCGTATATCTCCTCGCGGTAGTCGGCGTCGATCCGCAGAACGGTCCGACAGCCGAACTCCTTGCCGATCATACAGGCGGTGAAGTTCGTGTTCAGGTCGCCCGTGAGGCCGCCGATAGCGTCCGCGGTTTCGATGCCGGCGTCGATGAGGACGCTCTCCTCGTTGCCGTCACCCTGGATAGTCTCGAACCCGGTCTCGATGGCCCGTTCGACCTTTACGGGGTCGTTGTCGACGATAACAACCTCGTGACCCTCGCTCTGCAGAATCCGTGCGGTCCGGATGCCGACGCGGCCATAGCCAACGATAACGAACTTCATGGACGACGGTACGACGGCCACCATTAAAAATGTGAACGGATGACAGGGTGGCGCGCGTTAGCCTTCTGTCGTCGCGGCTTCTTCGGTCGCGTTGTCCGTTTCGTCAGTCTCGTCGCTTTCGTCAGTCTCCTCGGTTCCGTCTTCGGTCTCGTCTGCTGGCGGCTCTTCAGTCTCGTCTACTGGCGGCTCCTCCGTTTCGCCTTCGGTCGGCTCCTCAGTCTCGTTCGCGGGCGGCTCTTCCGTTTCGCCTTCGGTCGGTTCTTCAGTTTCGTCCGCTGGTGGTTCTTCGGTTTCGTTCGCGGGCGGCTCCTCGGTTTCGTCCGCTGGTGGTTCTTCGGTTTCGTTCTCAGCCGGTTCTTCAGTTTCGTCCGCTGGTGGTTCTTCAGTTTCGTTCGCTGGCGGCTCTTCGGTTTCGTTCGCGGGCGGCTCCTCGGTTTCGTTCGCCGGCGGTTCTTCGGTCTCGTTTTCGGTCGGCTCCTCGGTCTCGTCCGCTGGCGGCTCCTCGGTCTCGTTTTCGGTCGGCTCTTCAGGCGCGTCGATAGCAGACTCGATGGTGATCTCGGCGAACGCACCGTCGTCGCGCGTGAAGACGCTGTGGGTGTACGTATCCGGCTCGATATCAGTTGTGTCGACGGTGAACGTCACGTCCGTAGATTCGTTCGCGTCGAGGGTCACGGACTCGGAGGCCAGCGGCTGGCCACCCAGTCGGAACTCGACGGCCTGTGTCGTGTTGAAGTCGTTCGGGTTGGCGACGGACGCGTCGACAGTGATGTTGTCACCGGCGGTAGCGTTCGTCGGTGCGTCGAGGCTCTCCAGGGTGAACGATTCAGAGACGGTAACTGGAGCGACCTGCCCGTCGTCGCTGGTGAAGACACCGTGGCGGTAGTCACCGGGCGCGACGCCGGTCGTGTCCGCTGAGAACTGGACTGTGGTGGTCTCGTTGGGCTCAAGCGTGACGAGCGTCCGGTCGACGACAGCCCCGTCGAACCGGAACGCCACGGATTCAGTCACTGTAGTGTTCTCGTTGTTCGTGACCGTCGCGGCCACGTCAGCAGTCGAGTTCGGTGCGACGCTCTCCGGGGCGGTCAGGGAATCGACTGCGACGCCTGTGTTCCCGGCTTGTTCTGACGGCGATTCCTGTTGCGCTGTCACGCCCGGTACAGCCCCGACCTGTGCGGTGAGGCCGCCGACGACGAGTAGCGCAGCGAAAACGGCGAGTGTGCGTGTGCGTATCATGATGCGGTTCTGCGGTGATCGGAAGGCAATGCGAACGATGCAACGGGTGAGGGACACATAAACTGGCGAGACAGTTCAATAGGACATAATAACCTGCTAAGCCGTCATCTGTTACTGCCGGCTCGGGAAAGTGAGACTGAGCGACACTTACTCAGTGTTAAATTGTTTTGCTGGTGGTTAAGGTCTCGACGGAGAAGCGCGCGAGACAGTGTGTGACGCCGGAAAGCAGCCGCTATTACCGGTCAGTAGAAACAGCCATGTCACATCCCGACACACAAACGAGCGGCGCAGTGACAAGATGAAGAGTGCTACCGCTCCTGTGACGACACCCTTTCGACACCGGTTTACCCGTCGACAGTAGAGGATTCGATGACTATGCGCGTGACGTTTCTCGGGACGAGTGGGGCCGTGCCGACGACCCAGCGCAACACGAGCAGCATCTTCGTCAATCGCGACGGCGACTACCTGCTCTTCGACTGCGGCGAGGGCACACAGCGGCAGATGATGCGCTACGGCACCGGCTTCGCTATCGACCACCTGTTCGTCACGCATCTCCACGGCGACCACGTCCTCGGGATTCCGGGGCTGCTCCAGACGTGGGATTTCAACGAACGGGAGCGCGCCATCGCCATCCACACGCCGGCGGGCACGCGCGGGAACATCAAACAGCTCATCCAGGCCAACGGGACGACACCCTCGTTTCCCGTCCGCATCAACGAGGTGTCGGCCGGAGACGTAGTCCTCGACCGGTCGGAGTACGAGATCCGCGCCATCGAAACCGAACACCGGTGTGCTAGCGTCGGCTACGTCCTCGATGAGGACGACCGGAAGGGGAAGTTCGACCGGGAGAAAGCCGAAGCGGAGTTCGGTATCCCGCCAGGGCCGAAGTACTCCAAGCTCCACCGCGGTGAGGCCGTCGAACACGAGGGTGAGACTATCCAGCCGGAGGCCGTCGTCGGTCCAGCCCGTCCCGGCCGGCGATTCGTCTACACCGGCGACACGCTGCCGACAGAGAGCGTCATCGAAGCGAGCGAGGACGCAGACCTCCTCGTCCACGACGCTACCTTCGCCGAGGACCGGAAAGAGCGAGCGAAGGCGACGGCGCACTCAACCGCCCGGGAAGCCGCCGACGTGGCGCGGCAGGCCGGCGCGTCGACGCTGGCACTGACCCATATTTCGACCCGCTACGCCGCGAGCGCCGACGAGCTAGTCGACGAAGCCCGGGACGCGTTCGACGGCGAGGTCGTGCTCGCCGAAGACGGGATGGAGCGCCGTGTCGAGTTCCCGGACGCAGACGAGTACTGATGAGATAGTGCAGCATTTATTCCTCGAAGCGATAACGAAGCCATGACACACAGATTAGTCCACGTCGGTCTGGGGGGCCAGGGGTCCACCTGGGCGACAGACGCGATTCCGCCAAACGTTCACGACGACCGAATCGAGGTCGTCGCCGCGGTCGACACCGACCCGGAACGACACGAGCTGGCAGAGCAAGAACTCGGACTGTCGCCCGAGGAGTGCTACACCGACCTCGAAACCGCGCTCTCGGAGCGGCCGGCCGACATCTGTTCTATCGTGACACCGCCGTCGACCCACGAGGCCGTGGTGGAGACGGCACTCGCCCACGACCTGCATATCATCTCGGAGAAGCCGATTGCCGACACACTGGAGGCGTCGGTCCGGGTGGCCGAGAAGGTGGAGAAGGCCGGCAAGAAGATGGGGATCACGATGAGCCACCGGTTCGACCGGGACAAGACGACGTTCCGCCGGGCCGTTGAGGAGGCCGGCGACATCGATTATCTGACGGCTCGGTACACGGGCAACGTCCGCGAGCGAGGTTTCTACGCCGACTACGTCTACGAAATGGAGAACATGCTCCTGCTCGACGGCGCAATCCACCACCTCGACATCCTCGCGTCGCTGGCCGATTCGCCCTGCGAGCGGGTGTACGCCGAGACGTGGACGCCCGAGGAGGCCGACTACGACGGTGACTGCAGCGGCCTCGTGACGCTGCATTTCGCCGATGGCACCCGCGCCCAGTACGAGGGCAGTTACGCCAACGCAACGACACTGAACGGCTGGGGCCACGAGCAGTTCCGCGCCGAGTGCTCGGACCAGACGGTCCTCCTCGACCGCCGCGATGTCGAGCGGTTCCACGCCGACGCGTACGACACCGGGAACTTCGAGAGCATCGGCAAGGGCGACGGCGAGACGGTGCCGCTGGCAGAGCGGCCCCACTGGAAAAACGCCTGGCTCATCGAGCAGTTCTGCGACTGGATCGACGGCGGCGATCCGATGCCGACGAATGTCGACAGCGTCCTCCAGTCGATGGCCATCGTCTTCGCCGCCATTGAGAGCAGTGAAACCGGCGAGGCCGTCGACGTGCAGGCGCTGCTCGACGACGCCCGCGCGAACGCCTGATTCCGCGTTTTACGCCGATTCGCCGCGGAAGACCTCGCCGCAGGGCTCGTATTCCATCTCCTCACAGACAGCGGCGGCCACGTCCGCGCCCCACTCGCGTTCGACGAGGTGGACGGCGAGGTCCAGCCCGGACGTGACGCCGCCACAGGTCAGAACGTCATCGTCGTCGACGACCCGGGCGTCGACAACCGTCGCGTCGGTCGCCCGCAGGTCCTCGATTGCGCCGCCATGTGTCACCGCTGGCCGGCCATCGAGCAGGCCGGCCCGAGAGAGCACCATCCCGCCGGTACAGACGCCGGCAACAGTCGCACCGCGGTCGTGTGCCGCCGCGACGGCGTCGGGCAGGTCGCCGCGTTCGGTCTCCGTCCAGACGCCGGCCTCGCTTCGGTCGTTCCACCCGCCGCCAGCGACGACGAGCAGGTCCGGGGTCACGTCGGCGAGCAATCCGTCCGGTTCGACTCGAAGCCCGTGGCTCGCAGTGACCGTGTCCGAGTCGCGCACCGAGCGAAGCGTCACGTCCCACGACGCGCCAGAGCGCGCCGCGTTCTCGAACACCTCGTAGGGCCCGATGGCGTCCAGTTCGTCGAACCCGTCGAAGCAGGCGATTGCAACAGTGTCCATGCCCTCGATACGGCTGACGGCGAGAAATAGCCCGGTGGCTTCAAGCGACTCGGTACCATCCGACAGGCATCCGGAGTGTTCTTTGGGAGCGACGCCGAGCGAACAGGTATGTCCCATCCGTTTCACATCGTCGACGTGTTCGCCCGGGAGCGATACGCCGGGAACCAACTCGCCGTCGTGACCGATGCCGGCGACCTCCACGAGGACGAAATGCAGGCCATCGCCGCCGAGATGAACTACTCCGAAACGACGTTTGTTACCGGCGAGCCGACCGACGGTGCGTGGCCGGTCCGCATCTTCACTCCGGCGGCCGAGATACCCTTCGCTGGCCACCCGACGCTTGGGACGGTCCAGGTCATCCGGGATCATCTGGCCGACGGAAATCCCGAAACGGTGACGCTGGACTTGCCTGTCGGCGAGGTCCCGGTCGAAGTGCGAGAGCGCGACGGCCGCGAGATCCTGTGGATGACACAGCAGGCCCCCGAGTTCGGCGAGCAGTTGACCCACGAGGACCTCGCCGCCGTTCTCGGCCTGCCGGCTGACCGACTGGACCACGACTGGCCGGTCGAAATCGTCTCCACGGGGCTGGCGACGATTGTCGTCCCGGTGGCCGACCGCGACGCGCTAGAAGCCATCGACCTGGACCGCGACGCCTACGACGCCGTGACCGGCGACCGGGACGCGAAGAACGTCCTGGCGGTCTGTCGAGAGCCGCGAAGCGCCGATAACGACCTCGCCGTCCGCGTGTTCGCGCCGTTCTACAACGTGCCGGAGGACCCCGCGACCGGCTCCTCGAACGGCTGCCTGGCCGCGTATCTCGCCCGCCACGAGATGCTCGGGAGCCCTGCCGTCGAGGCCCGTGTCGAGCAGGGCTACGAGATGGGGCGACCGTCGCTGTTGCATCTCTCAACTGACGGCAGCGGCGAGGACATCAGCGTCCGAGTCGGCGGCAGCGTCGTCGCCGTCGCTCGCGGCGACCTGCTCTAAGTGGCCGTGACAGCCGGGTTTCCGGCACACTCATTTCGCCCCGTCCACAACGCCGCGGCATGGACCTCGCACACACCGCTATCTGCGTCTCAGACCTCGACCGCACGATGGATTTCTACGAGGCGCTGGGCTTCGAGGAGACGAATCGGTTCACGCTAGACGGCGTGGAGAACGTCTATCTCGGCCGAGACGGCGACGGCGACCTGCAACTGCGCTACGATCCCGACCGCACCACCCCGGTCGCGCCGAACCGCGCCGACGTGGACCACATCGCGTTCACCGTCGACGATGTCGAGGGGACCTTCGAGACGGCCATCGACGCCGGCGCTGCGCCGGTGCTGGAACCGACTGAAGTCGACGCTGCAGAGGCCTTCGCCGCCTTCGTCGAGGACCCCGAAGGGTACACACTGGAGTTCTACCGCTGGCTCTGAGCGGCGACGTCCGCAGCGAACGAGCAGTGCTCACCCAAGCAGGGAGCGAACCCGACCGCGCCATAGCGCTGCCGTCCGGGTGGCGACGAGTCGAGCCGGTTCGGACACCGCAGCGAGGAAGCCGCCGAAGCCGACGAGGCACGTCACAGCGGCCGCGCTGGCAACGATTACCGGGGAGAGGCCAGCGCGCGTGAGGCCGGCGACCGCACCGGTCGTGAGTGCGAACGAGACTCCGAGGCCGACAGCGAGGTACGCCGCAACCCTGGAATCCAGCGGAATCCGGCCGAAGACAGCCCGAGAATAGTAGATGACGTACCCGAAGACGACCAGATTCATGACGCCGTACCCGGCGGCCCCGGCGACCGCCCCGAACTCCGCCCCGAAGATCGTGGGCACTGGAACGCTGAACGCCAGTCCGTAGAGCTTCGTGCGGAAGCTCACGCTCGGTTTCCCGATACCCTCCATGGCGTGTGACGTGAGCGTCCAGAAGCCACGGAGGATGTTCACGCCGCCGACGAGCAGGACGGTCGTCGAGAAGACACCCTCCGAGCCGGCGAAAGCGATCCGCGCAACCACGTCGTGTGCGGCCAACAGGTAGCCGAAAACGACGAAGGTGACGCCCGTCCCGCCGGTGACCGCCCCGTCGAGGTACGCGAGTTGCGTGTCACCGGCGGAGGAGTCCCCGCTGACCTTCGTGAGCAGCGGGGAGGAGAGCCGCCAGGAGATCGTCGCCCCGAAGTCGGCGAACCGGTCGGCGGCCTCGTAGATCCCGACAGCCGCCGGCGTCGCGACGACGCCCAGCACGTACACCGGCATATTGTACGACAGACGGTCCAGCACCTGGTCCGGGACGCTCCACCTGGCAAAGTTCCAGGCGCGCTCGACGGCGTGTCGGTCCGGCAGCGTCGGGACGACGCCCAGCGCGACGGTCACGGGAACGAGCACCGCCAGCCGAACCCCGGCCACGACGAGCAGCAGGTCGCCGGCGGTCGTCAGTGTCGGGGCCAGCGCCAGCAGGATGATGAGCTGGATAGCGCTCTGGACGCCGTTAAGCCACGTCTGCACGCTCGGGTAGCCGATGGCACCGACCAGACTCGTCGCGACCATCGACAGTGCAACCGCAAGGGCGTACAGACCGACAGGCGCGAGCAGTCCCGGAGACACCACGGTATTGCGGACGATGACGCCGGCCAGCGCGGCCACAGCCACACCGGCGACGAGGAGATAGCCGAGGGCGAATAGCACTGCCAGGCCGAAATACGGGCCGACAGCTTCGCCCCGTTCGCTGCCGACTTTCTGCAGCGTCTGGCTGATGCCCCGGATCGGACGAAGGACGAGCGAGACCGAGATACTGACGAAGAAATACGTCCCAGTCGCTCCAGGCGATGTGACGAACGCGTAGACGATACCGCTGAGAACGAACAGCGTCGTCGAGAACAGCGCCCCGCTGGTCGTCCGAATAGAGGAGTCCAGCAGGTCTATCTCGTCGCCGTCACGCTGTTCGACCATCGACCGAGTATCAGGGCTGTGGGCGGGAAAACGGTGCGGTGGTTGCACTGGCAGGCGGAACAGCAATGTGACAGGCGCTGTCGCTCCTCACTCGCAGTCAGTCACAGAAATCCCCGCTCACGGCTCACTTTGTTCGCCGTTCGCGTTTCTGGAGGTTCTCACTTCGTTCGAACCTCACTACGCCAGGACTGGATTTGAACCGATGGCGAGACGTTCCGGGGTGCTCGCTTCGCTGTGCTCCCGGGGCTGCGACTCGCGTGCTCAAATTCCAGTCAGTGTACGTTTCGTGACTGCTGGCTCGCTCGTCGCTGTCGCTCCTCACTCGCAGTCAGTCACAGAAAACGCCAGGACTGGGATTTGAACCCAGAATCCCGAAAGGGAACACGCTTTCCAGGCGTGCGCCTTACCGTTCGGCCATCCTGGCACGTATTTCGAGAGTGCGAGGGCGGGCGATTAAGGGCTTTCGTTTCCGAACAGCCGGGGCTGCATGCGGTAAGAGGCCAGCGTCGCCCCGATACCGACGGCTACGGCGACGCCGGCTTTGGCTGATATCGACACCGGCGTCCCGGCCAGCAGTTCGTAACCCTGAACGAGAACCAGAAACGCGAGGCCCCCGACGACGCCCCACAGGAGGCTGGCCTTCGTTCGCGGGTCCATCAGCGCCCTCCGTTCCGTGCTGTTGTATCGGCAGGTACTGTCCGTGCGAGCCGTCGCATACACGAAGCGGTGGCCGCCGCGGCTAAAACCCCGCCGAAATCAGTCGAGAACAGTTCTCTCGGCGCGCTCTGGCTCGGGGGGCGAGACCCAGTCAGACGAGCACGTCGACCTCGTACCCCTCGTCGGTGAGCGCGTCGATGAGTTCGTCAACGTGGTCGTGGCCGCGGGTCTCCAGATCCAGTTCGACCTCGGCCGAACTCATCGCCACGTCGCGACTGGTCCGGTCGTGCTCGATGCCATAGATGTTGACCTGCTCGCGCGAGAGGACCTCGACGAGTTCCTCTAGCGCGCCGGGGCGGTCCTGAAGGACAGTCCGGATCTTGAGATAGCGGCCGGTCTCGACGAGGCCGCGCATGATGACGTTAGTCAACATGTTCAGGTCGATGTTCCCGCCACACAGCGCGGGGACAATCGTCTCGTCGTCCTCGAAATCGAACTTCTCCTCCATGACGGCGGCCAGCGCGACGGCACCCGCGCCCTCGGCGAGTGTTTTTGAGCGCTCTAACAGCGTCGTCAGGGCGACAGCGATTTCGGAGTCCGACACCGTCACGACCTCGTCGACGCGTTCGCTGATGACCTCGAACGTCTTTTCGCCGGTGGTACGAGTGGCAATGCCGTCGGCAATGGTCTCGACGCTGTCACGTTCGATACGGTGCCCCTTCTCCAGGGATTCGGCCACGCTGGACGCTCCCTCGGCCTGGACGCCGATGACGCGGATGCTTTCGTCCTTACCTTTGAGCGCCGTGGCGATGCCGCTGATGAGCCCGCCGCCGCCGATTGGAACGACGACCGTGTCCACACCGGGGAGGTCCTCGTAGATTTCCAGTCCGATGGTCCCCTGCCCCGCCATCACTTTCTCGTCGTCGAAAGCGTGGACGTAGGTCCGGCCCTCCTCGCGCTCGAGTTCGTGGGCGTGTTCGGCGGCCGCGTCGTAGTCCCGGCCGTGGAGGACCACGTTGCCGCCGTAGCTCCGGGTCGCCTTCACCTTCGAGACTGGTGCTCGTTCCGGCATCACGATTTTCGAGTCGACGCCGATTCGCGTGGCGGCCAGTGCAACTCCCTGAGCGTGGTTGCCGGCGCTCGCCGTGACGACACCGGCTTCCCGTTCAGCGTCCGAGAGCGACGCGATGCGGTTGGTCGCACCCCGTATCTTGAACGACCCCGTGCGCTGGAACAGTTCGAGCTTGAGATGGATATCCGCGCCTGTCATCGCCGAAAACGTGTGCGAGTAATCGAGCGGTGTGTGCCTGGCCGTTTCAGAGACGGTGTCCTGTGCCGCGAGGACGTCCTCAAATGAGAGCATGGGAGTGGCTATTCACCGGACCATGTTATACTGTCGGCCGACCATGCGGCATCGACGGCCGCCATAGCCACGACTGCTCGGGTAGTGTCCTGAAACGGAAAGGGGGAGCGTGTGACTGCACGCGGGAGAAGGAACGCGATTAACTTAAATCCCGTCGTAGCGCGGTGAAAGTGAAAGTGCGGGACAACGGCCGGGTGAGAAACTCTCCCTGGCGCTCGTTTCCTGAGAGGGCCGTCGACTAGCCGGACAGAACTGTTTTACACTCGGTATCCCAGAACGTAGTAGATGGATACCTGGCAGCGACGAACAGCGCTGTACGTTCTCGGCCTCGTTGGCATCATCCTAGCCTATGCGCTGGCCTACGACTACGGGATGTCGGCCTTCGAGAACGAGCCGCGCACGTTCCTGAAATCGCTGCAAATCGTCGTAGAGACGTTTACTACGACTGGCTACGGCTCGGATGGGGACTGGCAGAGCACGGAGATGTTACTACTCATCATCGTGATGGACATCACCGGCGTCGTGCTCATCTTCCTCGCATTACCGGTGTTGCTGTTTCCGCTGTTCGAGGAGGCAATGGAGACGAAAGCCCCGAATACGGTCGAAAACGGACTCAGCGACCACGTCGTCATCTGTCAGTTCTCTCCCCGCGGTGAGACACTCGTCACCGAACTCGACACCTGGGACGTCGACTACGTCATCGTCGAGCCGGACCGGAACCGGGCCAACGACCTCTACGAAGACGGGTACTACGTCATCCACGCCGACCCGCAGTCCGTCGACGGGCTCGAGCGAGCCCATCTGTCGTCCGCCCGCGCGGTCGTGGCCGACGCGTCCGACCAGGTGAACACCAGTATCATCCTCACCGCCCGTGAAGTCGACGAGTCCGTCCAGACCGTCAGTGTCGTCAAGGAGCCCGACCGGGCGAAGTACCACGACCTCGCCGGCGCCGACGCCGTCCTGTCGCCGCGTGGACTGCTCGGTGAGAGCCTCGCGAGCAAGGTCACGACCGGCGTCTCGACGACGCTCGGGGACTCAATAGAAATCGGTGAGGACTTCGACATCGCCGAACTGCCGATCCACCGTGGGAGCGACCTCGTCGGAACGACGCTGGCCGACAGCGGCATCCGCGAGGAGACCGGCGTCAACGTCATCGGCGCGTGGTTCCGTGGCCAGTTCGTGAGTCCGCCCGACCCCGACGCCGAACTCGACGGCAGTACTGTCCTGCTGGTCTCGGGGACCGAACGTCAGCTGGAACAGCTCAAGGAGATGACGCTTTCTAGCGTACACGGCTTCCGCCGCGGGGAGACTGTCATCATCGGTGCCGGCGAGGTCGGCCAGACGATCACGGCGGCGCTCACGAACGCCGGGGTGCCGCACACAGTGCTCGATCAGACCGACGAGCCCGGCGTCGATGTCGTCGGCGACGCCACGGAGCCAGACGACCTGCGACACGCTGGCGTCGGCGCAGCCAGAACGGTTATTCTCGCCCTATCGGAGGACACCGACACCGAGTTCGCGACGCTGGTCATCCGTGACCTCAACCCGGACGTCGAAATCATTGCCCGCGCCGAGGAAAGCGAGAACGTCCAGAAGATGTACCGGGCGGGCGCTGACTACGTCCTCGCGCTGTCGACGGTCAGCGGCCGGATGCTCGCCTCCACGATCCTCGAAGACGAGGACGTCATCTCGATGGACCAGCAAGTCGAGGTCATCCGCGTCGCCGCTAACGGTCTCGGGAATACGACGATCGGCGAGGCCGATGTCCGCTCACGGACGGGCTGTACGGTCGTCGCCATCGAACGCGACGGTGCAGTCATCACTGACCTCGGTCCTGGCGTGACTATCGAACCGACTGACAAGCTCGTCATCGCCGGCACCGACGACGGCGTGACGCGGTTCAAATCGACGTTTGGCTAACCACCTTTTTCCGCCTCGGGTGCGCTTCACGCACCGCTCGGCGCAAAAACGTGGTCTTGCTGAGCGGAGCAAAGCAAGGCTCGAAAGACGAGCCTCGCGAGTCTTTCGGTGGCGAAAAAGGCCGAACGCTCGCTATGCTCGCGTTCGGTGAACCGCTCACTTCGTTCGCGGACAGTCGCTACGCGTCCGTTACCGCAGAGTTCGATATTGGAGAGACTCGACAGGAGATGCATCTTGGGCCGATTCCGAGAACCGGCGGCGTCGCCGCTGGACGCTGGCCGCCCTGCCCTTCCCCGGTTCGCGCGATGAAACGCGCTCACGGCCACGCGGTAGTGACAGGCTACGGACGACTGACAGCGGGAGCGCCTTACCGCTCGTCCAGCGGCACGAACTCCGTCTCGTCGGGGTTCTTGCCGACGTAGCGGGCACGCGGTCGGATCAGACGGTTATCCTCGATGTACTCGAAGACGTGGGCGACCCAGCCGCCGACGCGGGACATCGCGAAGATGGGGGTGTAGATGTCGATGGGGATGCCCATCTGGTAGTACGTCGACGCCGAGTAGAAGTCGACGTTCGGGGCCAGCCCCTTCTCTTCCATGAGGTAGTCCTCGATAGTGGTGGACATCTCGTACCACTTGAGCGTCCCGGCGGCCTCGCCGAGTTCCTTCGAGCGCTCGCCGAGAATCTTCGCGCGCGGGTCCTTGACGTTGTAGACGCGGTGGCCGAAGCCGGAGACGCGGCGGCCCTCGTCGAGGGCGTTCTTGACCCAGTCCAGCGGGTCGGATTCGGCGTCGTCGACCTCCTTTAGCATCTCCATAACGTCCTGATTGGCCCCACCGTGGAGCGGCCCCTTCAGGGTCCCGATGGCGGAAGTGACCGCGCTGTGAACGTCCGACAGCGTCGACGCCGTCGTGATAGCCGAGAACGTCGAGGCGTTGAGGCCGTGGTCGGCGTGGAGGACGAGCGCCTGGTCGAACACGTCGGCGAGCACGTCGTCGGGCTCCTCGCCGTTGAGCATGTACAGGAAGTTCGCGGCGTGGTCGAGGTCGTCGCGAGGTGCGACGGGTTCCTTGCCGTCGCGGATACGGGTGAACGCCGCGATGATGGTCGGGATCTTGGCCGTGATTCGCCGTCCAGTTTCAAGATTGACCGTCTCGTCGGTCGGTTCGGCGTCCTCGGGCGCAGGGTCGAACGCCGAGAGCATCGACACCGCAGTCCGGAGCGCTGCCATCGGGTTCTCGTCCGCTTCGGCGAGTTGTCGCACGGTCGAGATGACGTCGTCGTCCACGCCGCGCGCGTCCACCATCGCCTGCTTGAACTCGGAGAGTTCGTCCCGGTTCGGCAGGTGGCCGTGCCAGAGCAGGTACAGCACCTCTTCGTAGCTGGCACCCTTCGCAAGGTCCTCGATGGTGTACCCCCGATACACGAGTTTGCCAGCGTCGCCGTCGATAACGCTGAGTTCGGACTCGGCGACGATGACACCCTCGAGTCCCTTCTTGAGGTCGTCGGACATACGCAATCAGTTCCCTACCTTCCGGGAAAAACATTTTCTTTCCGAGCGTGTGTGGCACAATGTCAGGAACAGTTATTGGACGACTGTCCATCTGATTACCGGTCTATTTGGGTCGATACCCCAACGTAGCACCCACACTGGTATGCAAACGGCCAGTCGTGGCTGACAGCGGGGCGCGCTATCTCTCCACACAGTGAGGAACGTTTTTGCTCGGGGCCATCGAATCGACGGCCATGGACCCGACAGGGACGGTCGAGTACGAACCGGTCAGCGTCAAGCAGGTGCTGGCCGAGATGAAAGACACCGCCGAGTTGCTCATCGACCTCTCGTACTCGGCTGTCCTGCTGGGTAGCGACGACGTGGCCGCGGAGGTGCTGGAGTTAGAGGAAAAGATGGACGTGCTCCAGTTGCGCGCACGCATGAGCCTCCTGATGGCCTGCCGGTCGACGGCGGACGCGGAGTCGCTGGCCCCCGTCCTGGGGATGGTCGGGGCCGCCGAGAAGATCAGCGACGCGGCCGGCGACATCGCCAAAATAGTGCTAGAGGATATCGGCCTGCCAGACACGATGCGGGCGGCCCTGCCCGAAGCCGTCGAGACGCTCGTGCGGGCGACAATCGGTTCGGACTCTCGGCTAGCCAATGAGACGCTGGGGAGCCTGAACCTCGAAACCGAGACCGGCGTCCGCGCGCTGGCGATCCGCCGGCAGGGGAACTGGCTGCTCAACCCCGACCGGGAGACGCGCCTCGAAGCGGACGACGTGGTGCTGTTCCGGGGGCCAGAGGCCGGCATCGCCGAGGTGTATCAGGACGCGACCGGCGACGTGTACGAGCCGCCGGAACCGCCGGAGGGAGGCGTCCGGGACCTCGAACGCGCCGTCGACTCCATCGTCCTGATGAAAGACATGGGCGAGCTGGCCGTCGATCTGGCCTACGGCGCGGTGCTGTTCGACAGTACGGAAGTCGCCGAGGAAGTCGTCGAACTCGAAGCCGAGGTCGACGCGCTGCAGTCCCGGTTCGAGGCCTGGACGCTCCGGGCCGCCGCCGACATCGACGACCCCGTGTCGCTGCGAGGCCTCGTCCACCTGGCCCGTTCGACGGAGGTTATCTCCGACGCCGCGCTGGAGATGAGCGAGGGGGTTCTGCGGGGACTGTCGACCCATCCGGTCGTCGCCGAGGCCGTGCAGGAGTCCGACGAGGTCATCGTCCGGACGGCGGTGTACCCCGACAGCGACCTCGCTGGGACGACCATCGGCGACGCGGCGGTCAAGACGGCGACGGGTATGCGGATCATCGCGATACGTCGCGGGGCCGGGGAGAGTGAACGGACCGGGCGCGAGGGCGGCGACTGGGTCGTTTCGCCGGGCCCGGAAACGCAGATTCAGACGGGCGACGTGCTCATCGCGAAGGGGACTCGAACCGGCGGCGGTCGGCTTACAGAACTGGCCGAGGGAAAATAGCGTTCTGCTACTGTCTTGCGAGTCGCACAGCAGACACGGCCGTAAACAGCGCCGTCAGCAGACCGCCCAGCGACGTCGCGAGAACGAACCCCAGCGCCACGTAGAACCCCATCGGGCGCTGGGTCCCCGGCAGGACGAACAGGGCGAACAGCCCCGCCGTGAACAGGCCGGCGAGTACGAAGCCGATTTTCGCGTTCCGTGGCACGTTCAGCGCCGCGACCATCGCCGCTTTCCCGCTCTGTGGCTCGGACTGGGACACACCTGTCGATAGGGGTGGCGGCCCCAAGATGCCGTCGGTCCGGCGCAACTGCTGGCGAAATCCGAACCAGTAAAGGCTCCCAAGGCAAACGTGGGAACAATGGTTACTTTCGGTACGGCGACCGCCGCCCCCGGTGAGAAAGACACGGGGCGGCTGGAGGTCGGTGAGACCCGCGACGGGTCGACGTTCGGGCTACCGGTCGCCGTCGTCAACGGTGTCGACGACGGGCGGACCCTCTACATACAGGCGGCCAGCGACGGCGACGAGTTGAACGGCGTCGGCGTCATCCAGCGAACACTCCCGCAGCTCGACCCAGCAGAGCTGTCCGGAACGATTCTAGTCTGTGGCGTCGTCAACTACCACGCGTTCCAGGTCGCCGAGCACCGCAACCCGATCGACGACACGAAGATGAATCGGGCGTATCCGGGCGACAAAACGGGGACGTCGAGCGAGCGCATCGCCGCGGCGACGTTCAACGCCGCCATCAGCGCCGACTACGTGCTCGACCTACACCAGGGGTCGACCTCGCGGATGATCGACGAGGTACGGGTCCGGTGTGGCACCCGCCACCGCCTCCACGAGGAGTGTCTCGAACTCGCGAAAGTGTTCGGCTGTGGCTACATCCTCGACCAGAAAGGCCCCGACGGGCAGTTGGCTCGCGCCGCCCCCGACGAGGGCGTGCCGACAATCGACCCCGAACTCGGCGGCTGTGTCGGCTGGGATGAACAGTCCATCCAGCGGGGCGTCGACGGTGTCTTCAACGTCCTGCACTACTACGGCTTCCTCGATGGCCACCATGACACGCGCCCCCAGACCCGCGCCTCCGGATTCGAACAGTACGGCTCCCCCGTCGGCGGCCTGATCGACCTCAAGCCCGACCTCGGCGACCGCGTCGCCCGCGGCGAGACGCTGTTCGAGGTGACCGACGTGTTCGGCGAGCCGAAGGCCGAAATCACCGCCGACTCCAGCGGCGTGTTCTGGCGCGCCCGCCGGCTCCCGCAGGTCGCGACCGGCGAGTACGTCTGCTCGGTCGGGACGAACGTCGACACCTACTGACAACCACTTTTTACTTCGGAGAGTGTCCTCGGCCGCGGTGCGGCCTGTGGGCACCCCCTCGCAAAACGTGGGAAAAAACGCGGGACCTCGCTACGCTCGGTCCCGTGAAACGCGGCGCTTCGCGCCGCGTATGCTCGCTTGCTGACCTGCCTTTCCCCGGGGCGGCCGACGGAGCGGCCGCCCGGCCATCGCTCCGTGCGCTCCGCCAGCCCAGCCACAGGCACCGACTACCGCGCCACAGACGCCGCCAGCTTTTGGACCGTCCGCATCCGAGTGGGACCATGCGCACCTGTAGCGTCTGCGACCGGGAGTACCCCCGTGAGGAACCCTGGCGGTGTTCCTGCGGGGCTCCGCTTGATTACGCCAGCCAGCCCCTGCCCGACAGCCGACCGGCGCAGTTCTCGCGAACCAGCGGCGTCTGGGACTTCGCTGACTTCCTCCCCATGGACGAACGGGTCAGTTTAGGCGAGGGCTGGACGCCGCTGGTCGACGCGCCCGGGTGGGACGCCACGTTCAAACTGGAGTATCTCCACCCGACGGGGAGTTTCAAGGACCGCGGCGCGGCGACGGTCATCGCCGAAGCGCTCGGAGTCGGAGCCGACCGCGTGCTCGAAGACTCCTCGGGCAACGCCGGGCTGGCAGTCGCGTCCTACGCGGCACGGGCGGGCCTGGACGCGGAGATATACGTCCCGGCGAGCGCGAAGGAAGCGAAGGTTCGCCGCATCGAACGGACCGGAGCCGACGTGGTCCCGGTCGAGGGGAGTAGAGAGTCCGTAACCGCGGCCTGTATCGACGCCGTCGAGAGTGGGGCGGGCTGGTACGCCAGTCACGCCTGGAACCCCGCGTTCTTCGCCGGGACGGCGACGGCCGCCTACGAAATCGCCGCCCAGAGAAACTGGAGCGTGCCGGACGCCGTCGTCACACCGCTCGGTCACGGGACGCTGTTTCTCGGCCTCTACCGCGGGTTCCGGGCACTGGAGCAAGCTGGATGGACGGACGCTATCCCGCGTATACTGGGGACGCAAGCAGTCGGGTACAGTCCCATCGCCGACGAGGAGGGCAGTACACCGGACGACGCTGCTGCCAACGACCTCGCTGACGGGATCCACATCCGCGACCCGCCGCGTGCCCAGCAAGTACGACACGCCATCGACGAAACCGGCGGTGCCGCCGTCGCCGTCTCCGCGGCGGCAACCGAGCGAGAGCGCGACCGACTCAGTGGGGCAGGGTTTCACGTCGAGCCGACGTGTGCGACGGCGACGGCTGCGCTCCTTCAGTTCAGAGAGCGGGGAGAACTCCAGGACGGTGACGACGTGGTTGTTGCGTTGACCGGACGGAACGACTAACCTACCGCATCAGCAGTGTCGAGACCGGAAAGTCGGCATCGACGGAGAGCCACTGGTCCTCTACGTCTGTCGTGTCGACATCCGGCGCGTAGCAGATGAGTCGCTCACTGCCGTCGGGACGGGAGCGTACCACGGCAGGTAGCGTTCCCTCGTCAACGTCAGCCGCTGCCGTCACCGCACTCGTCGACCGGGTATCGGAGTCCATGTCTCGATTCACGACAGGTATCATTATTGTTACCTGTCGGTTATCGGGCGTAAGGGCTACTGAACGTCGTCAAGCGGAACGAGAAGGTCCGACGAAACGGCCAGCCAGTTCGCTTCCAGTTCGGAGGGCGTGCTGCCGGGCGGATACAGGATTGAGCGCTGGCCGCCGCCCGCAGCCGGCTCGTGTTCGACAGTCAATAGCTTCTCGGCGGCCTCGCCGTCCGTCGTATTTCGCCGGTGGGTGTCTGCCCCTTCGGTGCTCATGGCCGCACATAACGGTATATCAATATTGTTATCCGTAGTCTAAATCGAGGTATATCCCCGTATTACCGGAATATTCGTGGTGCTTACTCGACGGTAGCCGGTTCGAACCAGATAGAAGACAGGACCAGGGCCACGATTGATTGTCGGGTGGGATGTTTACGCGACGATGTCACACCGCATTCGAATTGTCGGATCTGATTTCCGGATAATGTCGTCCCCGAGGTCGAGAGAGACCGGTACACCGCGACGCTAATCGGTCTCAGCGGGACGGGTGAGTGGGCGCGTCGAACCCGCCACGGACCAGCGGCTTCGCGATGTGGCGGCGTGCAACCGGCGGCACTTCGTACCAGCCGCGTTCCAGTCCCCGCTCGATTGACTGCTCGACCTTGCCGTCGGCGCTGGTCCCGCAGTCCCGACACCGATAGCCCTGGTTCCGGCCGGCGGATTTCATCGACCGCCCACAGTCCGGGCAGTCCGGCGTGACGGGTTCCGTCCGAACGAGTTCCCGGACCGCGAACTTCTCCAGTTTGAGCGTGCCGTCAGTCACTTCGCCACAGGCGGTGATTCGGTCGCCCACCCTGAGCGAGCGGACCCGGTCGCGAAAGCCCTTTGTCGGCTCGAAGGCCGCACAGTCGAGGGTCGTATCGTCGCCCTCGAGCGTAACGAACACATGCCCGCCCTCCCGCGTTTCGGGGGCGTCGACCACGTCGCCGGTGACGCGGTAGGCGCTGTCAGCCGTGACCGCGTCGACAGCGGCGTCCTGTAGATGGACGTCCGTCCCCTGGTTCGTCACGAACGTCGCTCGCCGGGCGATGGGTTCGCTGTCGATCGCGTCGGCAACGGCGCGGCAGGCGTCGGGGTCGTCGCCGCGGATCCCGTAGAGAATCGGACACGGCGTCCGGGGAACGCAGACAGGATAGCCCGATGCACGGTCGACAGTGTCCCACACGTCGGGGTAGTACTCGGCCGCTACGTCGCGGACGCTCTCGCCGTCGACCGCCCGCTCAGTTCCCCACCGGTCTCGCTCCCGGTAGGCGATGTGTTCGTAGGTCCAGTCCGACAGCGCGGCCCAGGCCCCGACCGCCGCGAGCGCGCCGACGAGCCCGCGGCCGTTGCCCCGCTGACAGCGGGCGAACCCGACCACGTCAGCTAGCGTCGTCGCGGCCATCGGGTCCTGTATCGACTGGATTGTCTCGCAGGCGAACGTTGCGACCTGCGGTGGGACGTCTTCGGGGTCGCAGTCCGCGACGATAGCGCCGGGGTTGGTCCGGGGGTCGTCGGTCTCGGCCATGTCGAGCACGTCCCCGGCCAGTTCAAGCGCCGTGTCGGCGTCGAGGTCCGTATGCACTGCCAGCGCCGCGTTCCCGCGGGTCTTGTGCTCAACGGCGGGGTTCAGTCGGACGAGGAGCAGTCGCTCGACGGTCCCCCCGGCGTCGTGTATCGACTCCGCGAGGCTGGCGGCGGCGTAGGTCGTACACATCCCCCGCTCGCGCGAGTCCGTATCATCGAGGCCGACGACAGTCACAAGCGCCTGTAGCCCCGAAACGGTCAAACCCCTTTCGTCACGCTGTCGGTAGGAGCCTGAGAGGTCAACGAACGGCGCAATGCATATAATGGGTGAGCGGGCTAGACTCAGTAGAGGTACAGAGTACTATGTCACGGTCGGCGCTGGTGGAAAACGTCATGGCGATGCTCGAAGACGCTGGCTTCCTCGTCAGCGACCGCTGTGCGATTCGTCCGAAGAGTTTCGACATCGCTGCCCGTCGCGGTGAGGACGTGTTGCTCCTGAAGATACTGGGCAACATCGACGCCTTCGACGCACAGACCGGGGGCGAGATGCGGCGACTGGGCACGTACCTGAATGCTACACCGATCGTAGTCGGACTCCGGACCCGTGACGAGGAACTGAAACCCGGCGTCGTCTACTTCCGGCACGGCGTCCCCGTGCTGTCGCCCGACACCGCGATGGACCTGTTCGTCGAGGAGGTCCCACCGCTCATCTACGCCGCGCCGGGCGGACTCTACGTCAACATCGACTCCGAGATTCTCGCTGACGTGCGCGAGAACCGCGACTGGTCGCTCGGCCGACTGGCAAAGGAACTTGGCGTCTCCCGACGGACGGTCTCGAAATACGAGGACGGAATGGACGCTTCCGTCGAGGTGGCCGCCGAACTGGAGGACCTGTTCGACGCGCCGCTGACCTCGCCGGTGAGCGTCCTCGACGGCGCCGAGGAAGTCCGTGACGACGAGCCGACACCGGACGACCCCGCCGTCGCACCGGAAGACGAGCCGATTGTGACGGTATTCACTCGTATCGGCTTCGAGGTCCACCCGACGGACCGCGCGCCGTTCAAGAGCGTCAACGAGAGCGACGACGAGCACGGGCAAGTCCTTGCCGGTCACTCGGCGTTCACCGAGACGGCCGAGAAGCGAGCCCGCATCATGTCCTCGGTCGGCGAGGTAACCCGGACTCGGTCGGTGTACGTCGTCGACGAACTCCGACGGGAGTCCGTCGAGGGGACCGCGCTCATCGAGAAAGAGGAGATGGAAAACATCGAGGACGCCATCGACCTGCGCGACCTCATTATGGAGCGCGGCGAGGAACCCGAGGAAGTGGCCTGAGCGGGCGCTCTCAGTCTTCGCTGTCACGTAAAAACGAGAACTACCGTAAGCGCCGAGTCTACTGCCCGTACGTTTCTTCGAGGTACTCGACGATGTCGTCGGATTCAGGCATCCCGTCGACGCCGTTGTCCTCGTCGACGAGGACGGGAACGCCCGTCTGGCCCGAAACCTCCTTCACTTCGGTCCGATCGCCGTGGGACCGCGGGACCATGTGGGATTCGTAGTCGAGGCCCAGCTCGTCGAGTTTCTTGATTACCTTCGCACAGTACGGACAGCCTTCGAGTTCGTAGAGTTCGAGATTAGCCATTTGCACTCGTGGGTAGGCGAGCCAGCGTCAAGAACACATCGGTGGTGTGCTCGTCTCGTGCAGGGCCGAGAGCGTTCCGACCAGCGCTATACGTCGATATCGTCGGGTGCGTCGGCGAGCAGGTCAGAGGCAGTCACGAGCGAGGACAGTTCGAGGTCGTGGTCGGCGAGGTTCTCGCTGGCCCCCTCCTCGCGGTCGACGACGACGAGCACGCGGTTGACGATAGCGCCGGCCTCGCGGAGCGCCTCGGCGGCGTCGACCGCACTCTGGCCGGTCGTCGCGATGTCTTCGAGGATGATGACCTCCTCGCCGTCGGCCAGATCCCCTTCGATTCGGTTGCCCGTGCCGTACTCCTTTGCCTGCTTGCGGGCGATGACGTAGGGAATGCCCGTCTCGACACTGGTGACCGCGACCAGCGGGACTGCGCCGAGGGCGACGCCGGCGAGCGTGGCGTCCGTGTCCCACTCGGCGATGCGCTCGGCGAAGGCCTCGGCGATGCGGTCCAGACAGTCGGGGTTGGTCTCGAAGACGTACTTGTCGACGTAGTAGTTCGACGTGCCGCCGTGGGAGAGCTCGAACTCCCCGAACTTGACGGCGTCGGCGTCCCGCAGCGCCGCGATGAGGTCGTCGTTTGCCATACGCTCACTGCACGGTCACGGGGCTAATGACTGTTGAATTCGGACAGCGACATTCCTAAGCCCCTCCGCATCAGACACTCGCTCGAATGCAAGTGTTCGGGTCGAGTGGCGTCCGAGGTGTCGCGGGCGATGAGCTGACACCGCGGTACGTCCTTCGGGTTGCACAGGCCGCCGGGGACGTCTGGCGTGACGACCACGACCGCGTCGCGATCGCCCGGGATACGCGGACGACCGGGCGGACGTTTATCAACGCCGCGACAAGCGGGCTGACGGCCGTCGGGTTCGACGTCGACCGCCTCGGCGTCGTGCCGACACCGGGGTTGCAGGCCTACTGCGAGCGTGAGTCGGTCCCGGGCGTGATGATTACCGCGAGTCACAATCCGGCCGCGTACAACGGCGTGAAGCTCATCGGCGCGGACGGCGTCGAACTGACGCGGGAGACGCTCGACCACGTCGAGCAGTCCCTCCGGGACGACACCCCGACCTACGCGGACTGGGAGACAGTCGGGTCCGACACCGCCATCGACAGTGCTCGCCGCCGCTACCGCGAGCAGGTGCTGTCTGCCGTCGACCGCGACCGCATCGCCGACGCCGACCTCACTGTCGTCGTCGACCCCGGCCACGGCGCTGGCTCGCTGACGAGCCCCGACCTGTTCCGCGAACTCGGCTGTGAGGTCCACACTGTCAACACCCAGCCCGACGGCCACTTCCCCGGCCGCGACCCCGAACCCGTCGCCGAGAACCTCGGAGACCTCCGGGCGTTCGTCCGCGCGACCGACGCCGACCTCGGATTCGCCCACGACGGCGACGCCGACCGCGGGATGTTCGTCGACGAGACCGGAACCCATATCGAAGGTGACGCCGCACTGGCCGCGCTCGCGGCGGCGAAAATCGAGTCGGGCGACGGCGTCGTCTCGGCGGTCAACGCCTCCCAGCGGCTGGTCGACGTCGTCGAGGACGCCGGCGCGACCCTCTCGCTCACCCCCATCGGCTCGACGTACATCGTCAGCCGCATCCGCAAACTGCAGGACGAGGGGACCCACGTCGCGATTGCCGGCGAAGGCAACGGCGGCATCCTCTTCCCCGACTACCGCATCGCCAGAGACGGGGCGTTCACCGCCGCGAAGTTCCTCGAACTCGTCGCCGAGCGGCCCGCGAGCGAGGTGGCCGCGGACTACGACGACTACTACAACGTCCGGCGAAACCTCGAATACGAGACCGAAGACGAGCGCGAAGCGATGCTCGAAGGCATCGAGGCCCACGCGAACGACGCGACGGCCGACCTCGACACGACGGACGGCTATCGCCTCGACTACGGCGACGGTTGGGTGCTCGCCCGACCGTCCGGCACGGAGCCCGTCGTCCGGGTCTACGCCGAAGCGCGCACGCTCGACCGCGCCGAAGAGCTGGCCGAAACGATGGTGAGGCGAGCAACCCAGCAGGCTGACACTTACAGCGGCCGATAAATCTCCAGCGCGTCGTCGATAGCTGCCCTGGCCTCGCGGGCGGTCGATAGTTCCTGCTCGACAGCACCGCTTGCCAGCCGTTCACGCTCGGATTCTGTGAGGTCTGCCCGAGCGACAGCGCTCTCGCGAAGCCGCTCGTAGTCATCCCGCTCCGCGAGTCCACGTACCTCCCGTAGCGCCGCGACGACTGACTCGTCGGCGAACCGGGCGACGACCGAGCGGTACTCTCGGCAATACCACGGCAGGGCGTCGGCCGACGGCGGCGGCCAGTCGATCCGCACCGGCTCGGCGTCGAGTCGCCGGAGATACGTCTGCCGGGTGGCGACGGCGCTCCGTAGCGCCGCGGCGTCGTCGACGTAGTGGTCCAGCTTCGAGGCGGAGTAGTCGGCGTACTCCAGTAGTTTCGGAATCGGCTCCCGGCCGGCGTCGTGCTCGCGGACGTAGGTCAGCAGTTCCGCGGGTGGGGACCGGAACTCGACCAGCGGGTACGCGTCCGACCGATCGATAACTGCCAGCGCGTCCTTAGCCGGCGTATTGCGGCGAAACTCGGTGAACGCCTCTGAGACGGCGTCGTTGTAGCGCTCGATGGGGTCACGGAGATGCTCGACCGGGGCATCGAGATCGGCGTCGCCGAGACGCTGGAGGCGTTCCAGGTCGTCGATGCGGTCGCTCAGTTCGTCGCGTCGACGGTTCGCCTCGGTCCGGGCTTTCTTGTACTGCTCGCGTGCGTCGTCGAGTTCGTCGAGTCGCCCGACGAGGTCGCCGATGGGCGACAGCATCTCGCGGGCCTGCTCGAAATCGCCCTCGGTGAGTCGCCGCTGCTGGAGGAAATCGTCGATTTCTTCGAAGGTATCGCGCTCGGGCAGATCCTCGGGGAGATCGTCGGTCAGCGTCCCGACCCGGCCCTGAAACTCCATGAACGCCTCGAAGTCGCCGCCGCCGGTCGCCCGGCCGTCGTAGCTGTCTAGCAGGTTCCACAGCTCGCTGTAGATGTCACGGCAGTCACGCAACGCGTCGGCACCGACCTCCTCGACACACGTCTGCGCTCGGTCGTGCGCATCGGCGGCCTGTTCGAGGTTCTCGACGGCGTCGGGGGTTCCTGCACTGCTTTCGATCTCAGTATCGGATCGCGCCATCAGTAGACGTCGTCCGGGTCAAACACTTGCTCACCGACCGTCTCGCCGTCGACAGTCCGGTGGAAACAGGACTCGTAGCCGGTGTGGCACGCCCCGCCGGTCTGGTCGACGACGTACAGCAGCGCGTCCCCGTCGCAGTCGACCCGCACCTCTTCGACGGCCTGCGTGTGGCCACTCGTCCCGCCCTTGTGCCAGAGTTCGTCCCGGCTCCGCGAGTAGTAGTGGGCCTCCCCCGTCTCTCGGGTCTTCCGCAGCGCTTCTTCGGTGACGTAGGCGAGCATGAGTACCTCGCCGGTGTCGGCGTCCTGTGCGACAGCGGGGATGTACTCCTGCTCGTCGAACGCGAGGTCGACCTCGGTCATACTCGGGCGGAGGCGTGTCCGAAAAATAGGTCTTCTGCTACCGGGGGTCACGCGAGCCCAACAGCCTGCAACAGCGAGAACAGCACGTCGCCGTAGGTGAGCGAGACGACAAGCCCGGCGAACATCGGGACGAGGAACGGAATCCCGGGCGAAATCCACACCTCGTCCTGTTCGGCGAGCACGTCCAGTCCGTCACGGAGCTGGGCCGGCGACGTGCCGTAGGCGGAGTGGTCGATGTCGTCTAAGAACTGCTCTGCACCCCACGGATCGTCGATGTGGTCGGGACGGTCGGTCTCATCGGCCCCGGCGTCACGGTTTGCCGGCTCGTCAACGTCGTCGGCCACCGGGTCGCCGCCGTCGGTCGCCAGGGAACCGTCGCCGGGGTCGTTCGGAACCGCCGGGAGGGAAGTCGGACGCCGATGGTGGTCGGGGTCTGCGCGGATGTCGGCAAGTGAGCAGTCGCGCCAGCGCAGGTACATCCGGAGGGCGTCGAGGTCAAGGCCGCCGCGGTCGAAGCCGTCGGGGGATTCGAGCAGGCGGCCGTACTCCTCGGTGACGTTGGCGGCGGCGACGGGCCGCCCGATGAACATCGCCAGCGAAAAACGACCACGGGCGAGGTTCCCGGCAGCGACGGCAAGCGGGTAGACGATGCCAGCAAGCACGGTGTTCGAGAGGATCGTCAGCGAGAACACGCCGATAGCGCTCTGCTGGAGCGGGAGCGCGACGCTTGGCATTGGCAGGTAGTACACCGGATAGACGGGAAAGAGGACGGCGACGAGCATGAACGCCTTCGCGTCGGCCCCGCCGAACCCGCCGATGAGCCAGAAACCGTACGACAGCGGAACGACGAAGCCGAGACTGATCGCGACTCTGATGAAGAACAGCCGCTGGCCGACCGCTGTCGGGCCGGCCCAGACGGTGTAGGCGTCCCACAGCAGGAGCACGACCGCCAGCACGGCAAGCGGGGTCCAGGTCCGGTTGGGCACCCGGCGGGTTTTCACGTCGCGGTAGGCCGCCCACCCGAACACCGGGACGGCGACCAGCCGAAGCAGGTCCGGTATCGACCCGAGCACGGCTATACGCAATACAGGGGTGCCCCTAATGGTTCCGATACGACGGCTGTCGAAGGCAGTCGCTGCTGGAAGAAGAAAGTGTAGTGCGCTGCAGGAGCCGCGTTAGATGACGCGGTTCTGCAGGTAGTCGAGGTGCTTGGCGTTGTAGACGATCTTGACCTCGTCGGCGTCCGGGCTGCCGATACAGGTCAGGCGAACGTTTTTGTCTTCGACTTCCTCGTCGCTGAGGATCTGCTGCATGTCCATGTCGATGTCGCCTTCGAGAACGATGGCGGCACAGTTCGCACAGGCACCGGCGCGACACGAGAAGGGCCAGTCGTAGCCCTGCGCCTCGGCGGCTTCCAGGATGTACTCGCCTTCGTTCACCTCGAGGGACCCGTAGTCCTCACCGTCGAGGTCCATATCTGACGCCTCTGCGAAGACGTCGTCGTCGTACATGTCCCAGCCGTTATCGTCCACTACTTCGTAGTTAAGGTACTCTACCGTGGGCATCACCTGATTGGTTCGAACCCCGCCCTGTTAGACTTTGCCCTTCGGTTTTAGGCCGTGCAAAATAATGAGGGACAACGCGGGGATTCGTCGGAAACCGACGACAGCTGTTCGGGACCGATCACCGCTCAGGCAATCGGCAAAAACTTGAATACCAGATACGCCGCGAGCGTCGCGATCGAGGGGACGATGTTCTGAAGGAAAATCACTCTGGCGGTGGTCCCGGGTTCGAACAGGTCCGACGCCGACGGGATGTCCTCCCGCGATTCCTCGCCGATGGGTTCGGTCTCGGCCGGCTTCGGCGTCCCCTTTTTCCCGCCGACAGTCGGCGCATCCGCGGCTTCCGCGTCGGTGGTCAGCGCACCGACAGACGCGACGGGCGTCTCGCCCTGCACAGTGTCGGAGAGGCTCGTCGTTCGCGTTGCACGGCCCCAGCCGAGCCCGACGATGCTCATCGTGGCGATGATGACGAAACTCGCCGGAATACCCAGCGCGGAGAGGAAGGTGACGATGGTGGAGGCAACTGCCGCAACCACGATGGCGGCGACCAGCGGGAGGTCGGTCAGGTCGTTGCCGACCGTGTCCATCGTTCGACGGGCGATGGTAAAGGCACCGAGGCCGATAGCGCCACCGCCGAGCAGGATAGCCGGGTACATATCTAGCGAGCCGTTCCCCACGAGGGGGGCGACGGCGTTGGCGACGTTCGACGCGCCCGCCGAGAAGGCCATGTAACAGCCGATACCGATGACGACGACGGTCCCGACGAACTCACGCGGTGTCGTGTTCTCCCCAAGTGACGGCCGTGGAATCGAACCGGACCGGTCGAAATCCAGTAGCGACCCCTCGCTCTGGGAGACAGCGAACCACTCGACGAGGCGCGGGTAGAAGTACCGGCCGATGACCCCGCTGACCCAGAAGGCGATGATCGGGGAGACGAGCCACCACGAGACGATTTCGAGCATCAGGGCGGCGTTTAGCGTCCCGCGAGCGAGGCCGAGACCGGCGATAGCGCCGACAGCCGTCATCGAGGTCGACGCCGGGACGCCGACCACGTTCGAGAGAAACAGCGCGACACCGATGAAAAACAGCACGACGATGCTGATGAGCGGGGAGAAGGCGGTCTCGACGAGGTCACTCCCGAGGCTTTCGACGACTTCCGGGCCGACGATGAGTCCCCCAGCCAGCGCGAAGATGGTCATCAGGGCCGCCGCGGACAGTTTCGAAAGCGTATCTGACCCGACTGCAGGCCCGAACGCGACACCCGTCGAAGAGCCCCCGATATTGAACCCGACGAAGATAGCCACCAGAACACCGAGGGCAAAGAGAACTTCGACCATACAGGTGCCAGTCCCTCACTGGGTTAAAACGTACCGAACGGGTAATGTGCCAAGCGACGGCGACCGCCGCTACGACGACCGCTCGTCCGAGCCACCGTCGTCGGTGTCAGACTTGCCACCCTCGTCAGCGAGGTGCTCGTCGTCGGCCGGCATCGTCTCCTCGACCTCCGCCGCGGTCTCCTCGACTTCGTTCGCCGTTTCCTTGGCCGCTTCGACCTCGTCGGTGACCGATTCGGCGGTCTGCTTCGCATCGCTGGTCTTGTCTTTGACCTCCGTGGCCTTGTCTTTCACTTCGGTCGTCCTGTCTTTCGCTTCCGTCGCCTTGTCCTTGACTTGGGTCGTCTTGTCTTTCACTTCGGTCGTCTTGTCCTTGACTTGGGTCGTCTTGTCCTTGACCTCGGTCACCTTCTCGGCGGCGTCCTCGTCGCCGGTCTCGGTCGCAGTCTGTTCGACTTCGTCGGCCGTCCGCTCGACTTCGTCCGCGGTCTCCTCGACCTCGTCGACGGTCTCCTCCACTTCGTCCGCTGTCTGCTCGACCTCGCCGGCCGTCTGCTCGACTTCGTCCGCGGTCTGTTCGACATCTTCGGCGGCCTCGTCGACAGTCTCGGCCGCGTTTTCGACCTCGTCGGCGGTCGTCTCCAGTTCCTCGGCTGTCGTTTCCAGTTGCTCGGCGGCCTCTTCGAGTTCAGCGGCCTTCGTGGCGACGTCCTCGTTCGTCCGTTCGAGGACGTTCGCGAGGACGAGGAACTGTAGCAAGCCGACGACGACGAACGCCGAGATGGCGACACTGGCGGCGGTCGCAAGCACCGACACCGTGCCGGCACCGAGCGGGAGAACACCGAACGCGGCCAGCCCCCAGGCCAGCGCCAGGCCGACGGCGACGACCATCACGGCCTGTTCGAAGAGCTGGTACTCGCGTTCGTACGGCCCGAACATGATCGCTTCGAGCCGACGGGCGAGCGGTGTGAGGACGAGTGTAGCAGTAACCATGTCGGACCTTTCCCATCACGGCGTAAAAGGATGGGGGTGGATTTGTGCAGACAGCCGTCCGTACACGGTGGACCGACACGCTTTCGACGGCCGCCGCCGGACCACCGGCCATGTACCCCGAATTCGAGGTCGTCCCCGCGGTCGACATGCAGGACGGACAGGTGGTCCAGCTGGTCGGCGGCGAACGCGGCACCGAAAAAACCTACGGCGATCCGGTCGAGGCCGCACAGCGGTGGGTCGACGCCGGCGCGCGGACGCTCCATCTCGTCGACCTCGACGGCGCGTTCGAGGGCGAGCGACGGAACGCGGCGGCCATCGACGCCGTCCTCGACGCGGTGGGAGCCGACGTGGACGTGCAACTCGGCGGCGGCATCCGAACCGCCGAGGACGCCGTCTCGCTGCTCGACCGCGGGCTTGACCGCGTCATCCTCGGCACGGCGGCCGTCGAAACGCCGGAGATCGTCCGCGAAATCAGCGACGAACACCCCGGTAGTGTGCTCGTGAGCCTCGACGCGAAGGACGGCGAGGTGGTCGTCTCCGGATGGACCGAAGGCACTGGTCTGGACCCCGCCGACGCCGCCGAGCGGTACGCCGACCTCGGGGCCGGCGGCATCCTCTTCACCGACGTGGATGTCGAGGGGCAGCTCGAGGGGGTTCGGACCGACCCGGTTCGCCGACTGGTCGACAGCGTCGACATCCCCGTCGTCGCCAGCGGCGGCGTGGCAACCATCGACGACGTGCTCGCGCTTCGGTCGGCCGGGGCCGCCGCCGTCGTCGTCGGGAGCGCGCTCTACGAGGGGCAGTTCACGCTCGACGCGGCGATTGACGCGCTCGCCGAGGATTAATCGAGCGGGACGAACGGCAGCGTCGCCCGCGAGTCGGCACTGTAGGCCAGCGCGTCGGCCTGACTGACGCTCTCCGGTGTCGTCAGGTCCATAATTCGCGGTGCGTTCTCGACTGCACCGGGCTTGGCACCGCCGAAGACGTAGCCCCCGGCTTCTTCGGCGACTGGCCGGAGCGACCCGCGGTCCTCCGACTGCACCATCGCGACGACTTCGAGGTCCGCCGCGTCCGCGCCGCCGACGGCCTCGCGGTCGAGGCTGAGCGTGACTGTCCCCGCGTCCACGTCGACGGTCTCGCCGAGGGAGACCGCGTCCCCGTCGGCGTCGGTCAGCGTCGCACCGCTGGCGTCGACCGCGCTCTTTGAGAAGCCGCTGATTTCGATGCGGTACTGCCACGGGGCCTCGAAGTCGACGGTCGCGCCGAGGTCGTCGAGGCTGGTCGTCGACCCGCTGTCAGCGCTCGGGTCGCGCAGCCAGAGGACGAACCACTGCGGCGAGAAGCCGCGGCTACTGCCGAAAGCGTTGTAGAGAGTCGCCACCTTGAAGGTGAAGCGATGGAGGCTCGGTGTCTGTTCGACCGTCAGCGACTCCAGGTCGAACGCGCCGTCCTCGAAGTCACCGCTGGTCGGATACGTGTACGCACCTGGGCCGGTGTCGTCGCCGGACGGGTCGGCGAGTTCGGCCACCGTCGCCGGCGGCTTGACCGTCACCGTTCCGCTGGCGAGCGTCGTGCCGTCCGGGAGCGCGACTGACACGTCGTAGTCGCCGGCCGCGTCGATGCTGTAGCCGAACTCGTAGGTGGCGTCGCTTGTGTTGGGCGGGAAGCGGACGTTCTCCGTCCCGACGGCCTCGCCGTCGACGCGGAGCGTCACCGTGGTCCCGCCGATGAACGCCCCGTCGTTGCGCCCAGTGGCCCGGATGAACGGTTCTTGGATGAACACCTCGTCGCCGATGGTGACGTCGAAGTCCTGTGCTGGCCGCTCGTACGCCGGCAGGTCGTTGATATCCTGACCTGTTGCGCACCGGAAGCGGACAGCCGTCCCGCCGCTGCCGACCATCGACGCGAGCAGGGTCGTCCCCGGTGTGACGACGGCCTCGTCGACGCGAACGTCGGTCAGGTTCTCGTCGTAGGCCGCGTCGATGCCGTCGGAATAGATTTCGGCGACGTACTTCGGGCCGTTAGGGCCGGTACCGTTGCCGCTGGCTTCGTTCGTCCCGTTCTTCTCGCCGTTGTCGTTCCCCGGCCCCTGTCCGTTGCTATCCGAAGCGGGCGAGAGGAACGACAGGGGTACGTCGATGGCGCGGCCGCCCCCGTCAGTCATCGCGCCGAGATACCATTCCTCGCCTTTCTGCCGTGCCGTGACCATGTAATCGCCGATCTCGGCGTCGATGACGCGCGTGTCGTCCCAGCCCGCGGCGGGCACGTCCTCGATAAACTGGAACGCCTCGACGGTCTCGCCGCGGATGGGAGCTGTCTCGGGGTCGGGCATCGGCGCGCCGGTGTCGGTGACGGCGACGGCGTCGAGGTTGAGGCCCCCGGTGTCCTCGGCGGTCAGCGAGAGGGCGATTTCGTCCTCGTCGCCGGACAGCGAGACGGTCGTCGAGACGCTCTCCCAGACGTCCCAGTACTCCGTGGGCGGGAACGTGACCTGGCCGGCCGCGGAGCCGTTGACAAGCACCGACGCAGTCCGGTCGGTGTCCGCGCCGATGGCGTTCTCCTCGGCGTCGCTGGCGTACCGGAAGTGAACGTCGTACTCGCCCTCGTCGGCGTCCTCGACGGTCCAGGAGACGGTCGCACCGGGCGCGGCGCTGTTGGGGTCGATGGCGACGTACTGCTCGCCCTGAGCGTTGGCCCAGCGGGCGGCCGTCGAGAAGCCCTCGATGTCGCCCCACTCGGCCTGGGCGACTTCGCCGACGGCGGCCGTCGGCGGCTGGTCGGCCAGATAGGAACTGGGTAGGTCGGCGGCCATCTGGAGGCCGCTGAAGTATGTCGGGTACATCGCCAGTTGCTTGGCGCGCGTGGTCTCGATGCCGCCCGACCCCGAGTCCATGTCGAAGATGCCCGGCGTGTACTCGACCGGCCCGCCCAGCATCCGCGTAAAGGGGAACGTGACGTGGTGTTCGGGGCTCACGTCGCCGAAGGAATCGTACTCCTGACCTTTGACCCCCTCGCGGGTCATCAGGTTCGGGTAGGTCCGCCGGCGGCCGGTCGGGTGAATCGGCTCGTGTATATCGAGCATCTGTCGATTGGCCGCCGCCGTCTCGGCGACCAGCGTGTGGTGGTTGACCAGTATCTGGTTGTGGTGGCTGTAACGCTCGCCCGCAAGGTCACCGCTGTCGGAGACGTAGCCGTTCTTGATGGTCCGGATTCCGAGGTCATCGTACAACGAAAATGCCTCGTCGAGCTGTGATTCGTAGTTCCGGAAGTCCCCGGCCGTCTCGTTGTGCATCGTCATCTGGGTCGGCGGGTCGAGGCTCGCGCCGTAGTCGGTCACTTCCGCCAGATCGAAGTCCGGATACGGTGTGGAGAAATCGAAACTGCTGCCATCGCCCGGATAGCTCGACCAGCCCTCGTTCCAGCCCTCGACGAGGACGCCAGGGATGTCGTGCTCGCTGGCGAAGTCCATGTACTGCGTGGCGCGGCCGGTCTGTGCGCCGTGGTTGCCGGAGGTCTCCCCGGTGTACTCCCAGTCGGCGCGGCCGGTTATCATCAGCCACCAGACGCCGATGAACTTCTGGGGCTCTATCCAGTCGACGCCCTGCGTGAACACCTCCTCATCGTAGTCTTCGTTGAGGTTCACCACCAGATTCGACTCGACGAGGTCGCCGGCGCTGGTCCCCACCTGAACTGTTCGCCATGGGGTGACGTGCGGGGCCGACGCCGACACCTTGGTCCCGTCGGGCAGCGGCGCGAGCGTCGATTGGAAGGTCGTGTCACCGGCGTCCGGCGGTGTGAGCGCGAGCGAGGCGTAGTCCGTGAGGTCGGCCTCGTGGACGGCGAGGTGACGGCCGTCGTCGGTTCGCATCGTCATCGGCGTGTGGACGCCGTCGAAGCCAGTGCCGTCGAGTTCGCCGGCCACCTCGCTCAGCGGCGTCTCCTCGTACTCCACCTCGAAGTTGTTGTAGTCGTTGGGAATCCACCACGAGGTGTAGTCCCCGGCGAAATTGTACTCGGTCCGCTCGGATGTGACGACGAACTGGTCGCCGAAGGGCTCCCCGAAGATGAATCGGAAGCCGACGCCGTCGTCGAACACCCGGAAGACGAGCGTCCCGAACCGCTCCGCCCCGGTCGACTCCGCGACCCCCAGCCGGAGTTCCGTGTACCGCTCGGTGATTTCGTCGTAACGGTCCCATACTGGTGTCCAGGACGTATCGACCTCGGTTCGCTCGCTCCCGGTGACGGCCAGACCCGAACGGAACGGGTCCTGATTCCGGAACTCGAAGCCCAGTTCCGACTCCCCAATGAGCGTCGTCCCGTCGTGTGCGACCTCGTATGTTGCCACACCGTCGCTGACATCGACAGTGAGTGTTACTGCCCCGTTAGGTGACGAGATAGTCTGTGTGGCCGAGTCGTCGCCCGCTGTCACCTGTGCGGCAGCGTCGTCGGAGACGGAGACCGAGAACGCCGACGCGGCCAGCAGCGAACCGACCCCACCGAGGAACTGTCTTCGGCTCGGGTTAGATTTGGGCTGTGATTCTTCTTCAAACATCGAGTCGTTCCTCCCGCGGATAAGTAATAAAAGTTCACCTAGATTGCATACCAGTTGGTCAATGAATCAGTGAACACCATCGGAATATCGCGTTGGAGTCGAAATAGGGAGGTGACTGTGGAGAGGTAGCTGAACGCCTATCCGGCTTGCACACATAGTGTAGACATGGACCGCAACGAGGTGCGCCACGCGTGGGACAGTGTCTCCGAGACCTACGCCGAGCGGCGCGACCCGACCGGGTCGGACGCAGCCCTGCTCGAACGGCTCCCCGGAGCGCCGACAGTTCTCGACGTAGGCTGTGGTGACGGCGCGCGGACGCTTGCGAACCTCCCGCCGAACAGCGTCGGGCTCGATTTCTCCCGTGCGGGACTGGATCTCGCAGCAGAGACAGTACCGGACAGCCGTCTCGTTCAGGGGGATATGACGGCGCTCCCGGTTGCGACCGACGGCGTTGACGCAGTCACGGCCTACCACGCCGTCTTCCACGTCCCGCAGGACCAGCACCCGACGGTCTACCGTGAGTTCGCTCGCGTGCTCCGACCGGGCGGTACCGTGTTGATGACACTGCCGAGCGGCCAGTTCGAAACCGTCCGGCGCGGCTGGATGGGCGGGTCGATGTTCTTCTCGGCACCGGGTCGGCGGGCGACGCTCGACCAGTTGGCCGACGCTGGTTTCACCGAGACGGAGACGGTCACCGCGACGGACCCCCTCGGGAGCGATAGCGAGTTCGTCTTCGCCACGCTTGACGGCGATTAGCGACCGCCTACTCCCCTAGGTCGTCGGCCGTGCTGACGTGCATGCCGACGAACTGCCACTCGCGCGCCTCGCCGGTAGCTTCGAGGGTCCCGCTCCAGCGCGTGTCGTACTCGTGGCGGACCGTGCCCTCGGTGTCGGTCCAGCACAGGTCGACGGCGTCGCTGAACCACGCGTAGCCCTCGCGTTCTGTCACCCGGAGCGCATGGCTCTCGACAGTCCAGTCGGCCGTCGTCTCGGTCTGTTCCCGTAGTCCTGTTCCGATAGCGCCGGTTCCGACCAGTTGTTCAGAGATGCCGAACTTGACCACCGAGCGGTCTGCGTCATCGGCGAAAAAGGGGCCGAGCGGCTCGCCGGCCCGGAGCGCGGCGTAGTAGGCCGCGATAGTCTCTGCTGCGTTCATACTCGGCCCTACGGCCTGTGGCCCCTTCACTGGCCACGCCCGGCGGCCGCGAACACGCTCTCCCGACCCGCAATCCTTACGCCCGGGACGGCCACACGGACGTGTATGACAGAGGCGACGGGAATCGTCGGGGAGTTCCTCACGCTCAAGGAGGGGACCGACGCGGACCTGCTGGCGATGCAGTGTGGCGACTTCTACGAGTTTTTCGACGAGGACGCCGAAATCGTCGCCGACGAACTCGACCTGAAGGTGAGCCAGAAGTCCTCGCATGGCTCGTCGTACCCGATGGCGGGGGTTCCAGTCGACGACCTGACGCCGTACGTCTCCGCGCTGGTCGAGCGGGGCTATCGGGTCGCCATCGCCGACCAGCACGAGACCGAGAACGGCCACGCTCGCGAAATAACGCGGGTCGTTACGCCCGGAACGCATCTAGAGACCGGCGACGAGTCGGCGCAGTACCTCGCCGCGGTGGTTCGGGAGGCCAGCCGGGACGGCGGTGACACCTACGGTATCGCGGCGACGGACGTGACCACGGGCCAGTTCCAGGTCACGCAACTGGACGACGCCGACGCGGGCGAGGCGCTGACGGAACTGTACACGTTCGGGCCGGCCGAGATTCTCCCCGGCCCGGAGCTCCGGAACGACGACGGATTTCTTGACCGCCTGCGCGAGCGGACGGACGCGGCGCTGACGCTCCACGATTCAGCATCGTTCGAGCCGGGGCGGGCGAGCCACACTGTCCGCGAGCAGTTCGGGAGCGAGACGGTCGACAGCGTCGGCATCGGTGACCAGAACGTAGCAGTCCGGGCCGCCGGCGCGGTGCTGTCCTACGTCGAGGACACCGGGGTCGGCACGCTGGCGGCCGTCACGCGGCTGCAGGCCTACGGCGAGCGCGACCACGTCGACCTCGACGCGACGACCCAGCGGAACCTCGAACTCACCGAAACGATGCAGGGCGACAGTTCGGGGTCGCTGTTCGACACTATCGACCACACGGTCACGGCCGCCGGCGGGCGGCTGCTCCAGCAGTGGCTCCAGCGGCCCCGACGAAACCGGACCGAACTCCAGCGCCGGCAGTCCTGCGTGGCGGCGCTGTCGGAAGCGGCGATGGCCCGTGAGCGGATTCGAGAGACGCTGTCGGACGCCTACGACCTCGAACGGCTGGCGGCGCGGGCCACGTCGGGGAGCGCCGACGCGCGGGACCGTGCGAGCAGTCAGGAAACGCTGGCGCTGCTCGGACGGGTC
>NZ_WPCB01000003.1:0-153557 GCF_009741785.1 Haloarcula sp. CBA1122 | reverse complement strand
TTGTCTTCCGGGTTGGGACAGCTAAAGCACCCAAACGGGGTGTTCTCGGGCACTAGTAATGGATGGGAAGCAGTGGCCGATGTGTAATAAACCCAAACGCCACACCAGTGCTATGTGATAACATAAAATATTTCCCACATATTTAGACTGAATTTACAAGTATAAACACCACCATCATGATATAACAAGCGTACACTTGTAAGATACGGTGATTTAATCGGTTCTATGGTTCTTTCTAGCGGTTTCTCCAACAGACACTGTCGCTAAAAACGCCCCTGTGAGCCGACAGTTCCACCAAAGCTTATTGCAACGACCACGGGATATTCGATTTCTTCCCATCGCCAAGCAGGATCTCGGACCCGGATCACCAGAGTAATTACCTGACCCTTGACTAAACACGACGTTTTGGGTAGGTAGGTTACCTAGTTACGACAGAGTCGGTCGCAACATGACGCTCTAAACGCTCGGGGAGTTCGTCCATCTCTCCAGTCTGAATTCTCCACAGCATCGCGTACAACCCGTCTTCCTCCAGCAAATACTTGTGAGTGCCGCGCTCGACTATCTGTCCGTCTTCGATGACCAGTATCCGATCTGCATCACAGACCGTTGAGAGACGATGCGCGATTGCTATCGTGGAGCGTTCCTCCGCAAGTTCAGTCAGGCTTCGATTGATCAGCAGTTCCGTTTCCGTGTCAACACTCGCCGTCGCCTCGTCAAGAACGACGACATCCGGATCCTGAAGGAATACTCTGGCAAGCGCGATTCGCTGGCGTTGTCCCCCAGAGAGCTTCACACCGCGCTCCCCGACTTCTGTCTCGTACCCGTTTCGGAGATTCTCGACGAACTCGTGTGCCTGTGCCGCTCGTGCCGCCTGTCGGACGGCTTCGTCACTCGCCTGTGACTGCCCGTATCGAATGTTTTCCGCTACCGTGCCATCGAATAGGAATGGCTCTTGGTTGACGTATCCGATGGACTCGCGCAAGCTCCCTAGCGTCACCTCCCGAATATCGTGCCCGTCCGCTCGTATCTCTCCGCTCGTCACATCGTATAATCGTAAGAGGAGCTTTGCTATCGTCGACTTTCCTGCACCAGTCGGGCCGACGAGTGCAACGGTTTCGCCCGGATTCAGCGTGAACGAGATGTCAGCAAGTACAGGTTCGTCAGCGCTCGACTCAGGATTATTTGTCCCGTAAGCGAATGACACTGTATCGAACTCGACGTGACCATCGATGCTGTCGAGCACCGCTGCGTCGGGATTTTCGGTTACGTACGTGGGTGCTCGTAGGAGTCCACAGATCCGCTTTCCAGAGGCTTTCGCGTTCTCGTACCGGTCGACGACGTCGGAAAGCTTCGCGAGTGGGTCGGTGAGCCGTTGGGTGAGTAACATAAATACGACGAATGTACCGACAGTGAGATCACCCGTTAACGGACCTGGTGGCCCGGTGAACACCCAAGTTCCTCCGACGACGAACGTTGCGAAGAGTATCAATCCGGTTAAAAACCGCATGCCAGGCCGGTAAACAACACTCAATCTGATTGCACTGATCGCATCGTCGTACAGATCTTTCGCCGCGTTATCGATGCGGTTAGCCTCGTATCCCTTTGCTGGCGCTGTTTTGACGAGCAGGCTGCCGCTGATCGCGTTCTGCAAACGAGTGTTTAGATGCCCGACTGACGACCGCCAGCCGGCGTATCGTGCTCGACCGCCTGGGTGAACCACCATGTGAAACCTATGAAAAGCGGGAGTGCGAGCAGTGTAATCACTGCGAGCTGGTAGTTGAGATGAAGAAGAATTCCCGTAACTCCGACCACCATGACACCGATCCGTACCATGTCTTGAAGTCCGTTGTCGAAGAACCGTTCCAAATTGGTCGTGTCGTTGTTCAGGATGGACATGACCTCCCCAGTGTCTACCTCCTCCTGAAACACCGTGTCTAACTCTTGGAACTTCCTGTAGCTGTCCGCTCGAATATCGTACATAACACCGTGGGCGAAATCATTCATCATATAGTCTCGGAGCCATGCCGTCAAAGCGACCAGTACGAGCGACCCGCCAACAAGCAAGGCTGAGAGCCAAAACTGACTCGTTGCGTCCGATGGCAACCAGGCACTGGGGACGAGAGGAAGTGTATACGCTCCCTCATTGTTAAAGACGGCGTCGATGGTTGTTCCCAGAACTATCGGCGTGACGAGCCCTGCTCCGCGTGAGACGACACTGGCGAACAATCCGAGTGCTAACCGTCGCTGCTTCGTCCGTCCATATCGAACGAACAGACTACGGAGAGGCTGTTCGATGTCCCGTCCGAGTTCGTCGATAGTGGACCCGTCCCCGCCTGTGTTCTCCTCTGTCATGTGTTCAAAACGCTGCTGCTATTGAACTCTTGATTCTCGCAAGTCTGGTCAATGCGTATCATGTGAACTCAGCGAGTGGGTTGGGAATGGTACCGTGATGGCGCACTTTCGGGCGCGTATTGGTGTTCGTGTAGCCGTGATCCAGCAACCGATTCCGGTTGAGACAGTAGTTCCGGAACCGAGGTCTAAAAAGGTCGATTGCTTCGTACCGATCCTCGTATCTCGGGAACTTTTTGTGGTAGTTTTCGATGGTGTTCCGAACGTGCTGCCAGAACGCTGCTTCAGTGAGTCCGTGGGTTCGCTCCAGCGCGTCAGAGACAAACCGGAACACACCGTCGAACAGCGTTCCCACGATTCGATGACAGAGGAGAATCGGTGGTTTCCGCTTCACGATACTGTGCGTGTATCGGTCATCGTCGCGGAGTTCTTCGGGGAGCTTCTCGATCAGTTCAGGGAAGTTCCGGTCTATGACCGCAACCTCGTCAACGAAGTCCGTGATCGCAATCCGGGTGGGAACGTCGTCCTCCAGTATCAGGACGACATTCGTACCGTGCGGCATAAATACAAGACCATAGCGATAGAGACAGTGTAGAATTGGATTCAGCAGAGTCTCCAGAAACTCGGTGAGCCACGTCTCCGGTGTCATCCCCGATCGATCGACGAGTTTTGCCACGACCGGCGTCCCATCGAAGTCATCCTCGTACACTGCAGCCAGAGCTATCGGGGACTCGCTGGAGTCTACTGAAGGCGTGACGCTCTCTCGCCAGACACACCCGAGTAGCTCGTGAAGTTGGTACGGAGCGTCCTCGAGTTGGCTGAACTTGGGGTGTTCGTAGTTCACACCTGCGATTTCTCCGGGAAGGACGAGGTTACAATTGGTTCGAAGATACGGATCGTCGTCTAGGATTGACTGTACGAACTCGGTCACACGAGGGGCGGCTTCAGCTTGCTCACCGAGTATCCCACGGTACACGTTGGTGTTCAGCACGCGTATGGGGAGCTTCACATGCTTCTTCTCGGGATCCGTGACATTTGAGAACGTACGAATGGACTGCTGGGGAAGGTACGTATCGGGACCTTCACCGAGAGGGACGAGCAAGTCGTCCGCGATGTCGCCAGCGAACAGTTGGATAACGCTGTCCGTCCACTGCCAGTCGTGAACAGGAAAGAGAACGTAGTCGTCCGGATCGAGCCCGTCACTCGAAAGCCGTGACCTGAACGCCTGATACTGGTCCCCCAACTCGTTCTCAAGGAGTTCTCTCTGTGAGATCCCAGCAACCGACGTGAACGTGGCCCGATTCTCATGTGCCGCGACCCAGGAGAGTGTCCGCTTACGTTTCGTCTCGGGGGCGTACTTATGGTAGTCGTCGTAATCGAACCCGACCCTGCCTTTGTTATATGTGTACTTGGGATGTCCTTCCAGTTCTCCTTCGACCATTGCGTAGGGGAGGTCAAGAATCGACTCACGCTCACGGTTATCTTTCGACGCGCGAACGTGTGTGTCGGCGACGAGTGTGTTGTAGTACTCTCTGAGGAGGCGTGCGAGGGTTGTCTGGCTGGTTCCCAAATACGCCTGGGCGTCGACCAGGAACTGAATCGGGTCGTCTGCCGGCTCCGGCTCAGTCCCTGCAATACCGTCACGTCGAATGATCGAGTCACAACGGACTCGATAGGTTCCGAGCGCGCGCTGATGCGCGTCGAACTGGTACTCGACACCATCTGTCAATCGTACCACGTATCGAGTCCACTCCTCGACGGGCTCGTCGGATTCTGCGGGGACGGTCCGTGTCTCCGTCGGAGCTAAAAGGCCCTCGCGGGTGAACTCCGCAAATATCTTCCGTAACATAGCCTCGTTCGCCCGCTTCCAGTGGTCGCTTCCGAATGTGGAGCGTACCGTGTCTGAGTACTCCATTATCTGTACTCCCCGTCTGTGTTTGCAATCCGTCTGTCGCTCTTGCAGTGACTGAGTACGAACATCGTAATCGCCTAGTTTTAGGCTAGCCTAAATTATATATAAACCTTGTCCTGCAAGAACGGTGTGTTGTATGGACGGCTAGTAGCCATTGAAAATCAATGCACACCTGATCCACGAGGGCAGTGCGATCAGTGTGTGAATCGTTTCAATTGTTACTATAGCATCGTGCATTTCACACTACAGCGCCTACTTTTTTAGGCTAGCCTAATAACATCTCCTATCGAGGAGTGCTGATGACAAAAGAACCAGCTATCCAGTCCCGATGTGCAGAGGAAGATATCGACCTTGTTCGGTTGCTCTTCGTCACACAGAGCGGCGCAGTTCGCGCGCAAACTGTTGACACGGCCAAACTGGACGAAGCAATCGAAAACGGAACGACCGTCTCACAGTTGATTCAAATGTACAACGCGGTCGGGCGGAGAAACAAGGACGGTCATCTCACGACTGTCGGGGAAGTTCGGCTCCGTCCGGACCCAGACACGTTTCGAGCCCTTCCCTACGCGGAGCGAACAGGAGTCATGTTTTGCAACATACAAACGCTCGACGGGAATCCCTGGACGATTGACGCTCGTTCGTCCCTCCGTTCGTTCTCGCGCACCCTCGAGAGTAAAGGCTTGTCGCCACGAGTCTCCTTCGAGAGCGAGTTCCATCTGTTTGAGCGGAACCCAGAAGGCGGCGACCAGACTATCGGTTCGCCCGGCGCATATCTTACAGAAAGCACGCGCGAAACACACGGGACGATCCTCCGAGCTATCGATGCTCTCGAGGAACAAGACGTCGTTGTGGAAAAGTACCATCCAGAGTACGCCCCCGGAAAGCACGAAATCGTGACAGGTCACCAGTTTGGACTCCGTGCGGCCGATGAGCACGTCCTCGTTCGTGAGACGGTCGACAGCGTCGCCCGATCTGATGGATACCGGGCCACGTTCTTACCTAGGCCGTTTGATAACGCGACGAATGGCTGCCACCTTCATGTTTCACTCTGGGACGGGGAGACGAACCAGTTCTACGACTCTGGGGATGGGAGCCTGAGCCGGATAGGCAAGCAGTTCATTGCCGGTGTGCTAGAGCACGCACCAGCACTTACAGCCCTTGCAGCCCCCACTGCCAACTCGTACGCCCGACTACGACCGCAGAACGGTGCAGCAGGGTACGTCTGCTGGGGACAGGAGAACCGAGAGGCTTTGGTTCGCGTCCCGGCGCTTAACGCGGGCGATCAGAGTGGGAACTCGTTACGACTGGAATTCCGTGGTGCGGACAATGCGGTGAACCCCTATCTCTGCTTGCTGGGACTTCTCGGGGCTGGATACGACGGTGTTGATCGGGGTCTGGAGGTTCCCGAACCACTCTCCGTTGATCCAGGGAATCTCACTGCGGAGGAGCGGTCTAAAAAGTGTGTCGAGCGATTGCCCCGGACGCTTGGCCAGGCGCTTGACGAACTTGAGTCCGACGACGTGTTGCGGGACGTGCTCGGTGACGCGTTGTTCGAAACATATGTACAGGTAAAACGCAGTCACTGGCGTCAGTTCGCGTACGACAGCGCACAATCGTGGGAGATGGAGCACCTACGAAGCGTGTATTAGGCTCTTACCGCTTAACACAGACCCTTGCCACCTCATTCACTGTAGCGATGTAGAATAAAATTCCGGCTGTCAGATTTCACCGCCATTTTTCAATCACCCGACAGGCTTTTGTGTTTTTAGGCTAGCCTAAAAAACGCATGTATCGAGAATCCAGCCGTTCAGGGAGAATCCCGCACCGAAGATACGAGCAATCTAATACCCAACTACGGCAGAGCCAAGAGAATAGAGAGTCCAGCGCGCGGACGTATCCACGAACACTTCCCTTCGCAGTCGCACGAGCCAAAGGTGCGATACTTGTCGACGCCGACGGAAACGAGTACATCGATTGCTTGGCTGGAGCCGGGACGCTAGCCCTCGGACACAACCATCCAGACGTGGTTTCGGAGGTGGAGCGAGTGCTAGCCGAGGACCGGCCCCTCCACACATTAGATATCACGACCCCTGAGAAGGAAGCGTTCGTGGACGCGCTATTCGAGAGCTTCCCGGACGAGTTCTCGGACACGGCAAAAGTACAGTTCTGCTCCCCGGCAGGAACTGACGCCGTCGAGGCCGCACTGAAATTGGCGAAAACTGCGACCGGCAACCGAAGCGTCCTCGGCTTTCAGGGCGGGTATCACGGGATGACTAATGGTTCTCTCAGCCTTATGGGAGACACCGATGCGAAAGAGGCAGTTCCGGGGCTTATGCCAGGCGTCCACCACCTACCATACCCGGACCCATACCGTCATCCGTTCGGGCTGAAGGCAGGTGAACACGAATCTATCAGCCGATTTGTAGAGCGAGTGATCGCTGACTCCGAGAGCGGCGTCACCGACCCTGCGGCGGCGATCGTCGAACCCGTTCAGGGAGAGGGCGGCGTCAATCCGGCACCCGACAAGTGGTTGCGGAAGCTCCGCCGAATGACGCGTGAAAACGACGTTCCGCTGATCGTTGACGAGATCCAGACCGGTCTGGGCCGCACTGGTGAGACATGGGCGTTCGAACACGCAGGAATCACTCCGGACATCGTTACCTGCTCGAAAGCGGTCGGCGGCGGTCTCCCACTGGCGCTTGTTGTCTACGATGAGAATTTCGACGTGTGGGAACCTGGCGCTCATGCCGGAACGTTCCGCGGGCACCAGCTTGCAATGGCCGCCGGCCGAGTAACAATACGGCACGTATTAGAAAACGACCTTGACGAGCACGCAGCGAAGATGGGCGAGCAGCTTCGAGAGGAACTCGACTCGCTAAACGCCCGCTTCGATGCGATCGGTGACGTACGTGGCTGTGGGTTGATGCTCGGTGTAGAGTTTGTCGACCAGACGGTGGACACTGACGATGGAGAGGTTCCCCCGCCAAACAGCGAACTTGCGTCGACGGTGAAGGCGGAGTGTTTTGATCGCGGACTCGTCATCGAAACCGGTGGCCGTGACTCAGCTGTCGCACGGTTCCTGCCGCCACTCACTATCGACCAGAACCAAGTGAACAAGATTGCCGTTCGTTTCACCGAAGCCGTCGAAGCGGCGATAGACGAAACAGCCGGGATATAATTATGAGCGACAGGAAGAGGTCACAGGGGCTCGGAGCAAACTGCAAAACGCCAGCAGAGCACGCTGAATCAGCTACCCTGCATGCACTACTGAACTGTTATCACCGGGAGACCGGTAATGGACGGATCATTTCCGGTGCGGAGGCTCCCGTGTCGGTTCACAGTACTGAATCCATCCTTTACGTACCATTCACACAACAGGAGGTTGCGGTGTATGCAGCGCTTCGATACGACTCTGAAACCGGTCGACACATATTTGACCTTCCGATACACGTCCGTCAAAAGGGCCAGACTTCTACAGTAGACGCTGGAACGCTGGCTGCGTTTATCCGCCGCGAGATTATGTTGTCAACGGGAGCAGATACAACCGAGGCGACCGATTTACTGCGACGTATCCTTGTCTCACAGCGCGAAATAGAGCGATTCATTCGTGAACGCAGTGACAACGCTGCTCACTTGGAGAAACTCCCCACTTTCATTCGAGCAGAACAGTCGCTCTGTTACGGTCACCTCCTCCATCCGACTCCAAAGAGCCGTGAGGGAATCGCGGAGCACGAGGTTGCCGAGTATGCACCAGAACTCCGTGGTTCGTTTCAGCTCGACTACTTTGCCGCTGATGCCGAGATCGTTTCACAATGGTCGGCACACGACGAGAGTGCAACCCAGTGGATCTCGTCGGGACTCCGCGAAGCGAACAGTATGATCCCGCAGCGAGCAGAGTCTGCTCTCAACGATGGAAAGTTACTTATTCCCGTCCATCCGTGGCAGGCTGACGCCCTACGCTCACGACAATACGTGGCGGATGTAATAGACACGGGACACCTGATCGATCTTGGCGAATTCGGTCCCACATTCTATCCTACCTCTTCTGTTCGGACGCTATGGAGCCCCGAAACTCCCTATATGGTCAAATCCTCGGTAGCCATAGAGATAACGAACGCCGAGAGAACAATACCGCGGTCGAAACTTCGGTTAGCAGTCGCCGCTGCCGAGCTTCTCACTACAGAGTACGCCGATCGGCTCAGTGATGCTCATCCGCAGTTCTCGATATTGGCAGACGCTGCTGCTGCAACAATCGATGTCGGCTCCGGGAGCGAATCGGGGTTCGAGATGATTCTTCGAGAAAACCCATTCAGAGGCATTTCTACGGAGAATACTGCTACCGTCGTTGCGCTCTGTCAGGATCGACCGTCTGAGCCACCGTGGGTCTCACAGATCATCCAGCGAATAGCACAGCGGGAGGGTCGTCCGGCGTCAAAAGTAGCCCGTGAGTGGTTCCGTCAGTATCTGAGAACCGTAATTCACCCTGTTGTGTGGTCGTACTTCAAACTTGGTGTCGGACTGGAAGCTCATCAGCAAAACACTGTAGTTCGACTGGATGAGGACGGCTGGCCAAAGGAAGGGTTCTATCGAGACAACGGTGGATACTGCTTCCCCAGATCACGGTACGATCTGGTCGATAGCTGGATTCCCGGCCTGGAAAATCGGGTAGAAACCGTTTGCTCCGACGAAATTATTGACCGTTGCCTGAGATACTATCTATTCATCAACAATGCATTCGGTGTGATTAACGCACTGGGTGTCGGCCGGGCTGCTGATGAAACTACGCTATTAAAGGTTCTCCGCGAAGAGATAGCGTCTCTTGTGGAGATCGAGCCCGCAACCTCCGACCTTCTCTCAGTACTACTCGACAGCGATCAAATACCATGCAAGGGGAACCTGTTTACGAGGTTCGAGGGATATGACGAACTGGATTCGACTTTAGATGACGAGTCGGTCTACGTCGAAATAGCGAATCCACTCACAACGCCTTTTAGGCCGTCCTAAAACGCCAACGTTAAGTGAGATTAGGCTGGCCTAAAAGTATGGACGGCAATAACGGTTCCCAGGAAACACCAACGCGGCGAGATGTCCTCAAGTACGGCGGAGTTGCTACAGGCAGCGGATTGCTGGCGGGCTGTGCCGGTGTATTTGGATCTGACTCTCAATCCACTCCGGCCAATAATACAACGGAGAAATCAACTGAGACCGCTACTGAATCTACTAACTATTCGGTAACGATGGAACCGATAGGTGAGGTAGAGTTCGACTCAACTCCTGATCAATGGATTGCCTACGATGGTAGCTACGCTGATATGGGAGTCGCACTGGGCCAAGCCGACGGCATGACCGGTATCGGAGGTGCTGACCGATACTACACACATCTGTACAACGAAATACCAGGCGTGGAGATCGATACCGAACCTATCGAGAGTTATCCAGAGGTCCGGACAAAGGAAGAATTCTACGAACTTGACAACGATGTCCACCTATACGATCCGCAAATGCTCATTAATTGGTTCGACTGGGATGAGTCGGACATCGAGGAAATAACCACGAACGTTGCCCCGTTCGTGGGGAACTTGATCTTCCGAAGATCGGACGACTGGCACGACTACCGGTACTACACGTTGTACGAGGCCTTCGAAAAGGTCGCACAGGTGTTCCAAGAACAAGAGCGCTATGCGGCGTTCAAAGAACTCCACGACGAGTTCATTGCGGACATACAGAGCCAACTCCCGACAGCCGATGAGCGACCGAATGTCTTCCTTACGTACGGTGTCACGCAGGAACCAGATGAGTTCACACCGTACCGGCTCAACGACCAGGGAACGAGTAAGAAGCAGTGGCGTGACCTCGGCGTGAGCGACGCACTTGGCGGGACGGACATCGAGAATCAGAGCACTACGGGGAACATGGACCTCGACTACGAAGGGCTACTCGATTTGGACCCGGACGTGATTCTGTTCCGGAATTTCGCCGAGATGTCGGTCGAGGAGTTCCGAAATACCATCCTCGCATATATGGAAGATCATCCGGTCGGTAGCCAACTGACGGCCGTCAAGAACGGTCGCGTCTATCGTGGCGGATACCTCCATCAGGGACCGATCCACAACCTGTTTTTGACCGAACAGGCCGCAAAACAGATTTACCCCGACGTATTCGGGGACGTGACGGACGACACGGAACTGTTTGACCGGCAGCGCGTCGCGGACATCGTCAACGGGGATTTCTATAGTAACAATTGAAACGGTTCACACACTGATCGCACTGCCGTCGTGCGATCAGGTGTGCGTTGATTTTCAATGGCTACTATAGAGTCCGGTCTCAAACTACTGTCGCTCGTCGTCCAGTCCAGACGACCGTTCCGTTTTGATCTCCTCGGCCCGTTCAAGTACCGCATCGTCGTCGATGTGCTCTACGAGATGGCGGTGACCATCCCGACGTCGTTTGCGCTGTTCGGATGGTGAGATCGCTTGCTCCACCTTCCGCTCGACGTACTGTGACTGTAGCTCATCGAAACGTGCCTCGGAGAGGTCGGCGTCTCCAACCCGTTCCGGGAACTCCTTCCGGACGTGTGCTTCCCAATCACCGTCGATGACAGACCCTTCAACGAACACCCAGTCAGTGTAGTGAGTTGCGAGATCCTCGGGCAAGCCCTCATCACGCCGCACGTCATGGATCAGTCCGAGCGCAGTCTCGCCCGCTTGTCCTGCGGCGACCACAGCTTGGTCCTCAGCCGTCCCAAGTCGACCAGCAAAATAGAGTCCATCTACCGATGTTCGACCGTAGCGTTTGTGCTCTTCCCAATTGATATCGACTCCCCCGTCGTCCCCCAGAAATTCTCCCTCGTCAAGTGTTTCGAGCCACTCTCGCCCGTACTTTGCTGCCGCGACGAGCGATTCAGTTGCATACTCGTCACCCGTTTCAGTCTCAATACGAAAGCCGTCTTCTGTCTGGGTTGCTTCTACAGCCTTCTCACGCGTGATTTCACAACCGACTCGCTCGGCTTGTGCGTGCAAAAGTTTCTGGAATGTTGGCGTATCGATTCCGCCAGGGAAGCCAGGAAAGTTCTCCAGATGTGCGATCCGGCCCAGTGATGACCGACCACGATCTAGGATTAGTGTGGAGAGTCCGTATCGACTCGTAAAAACACCAACTGTAATCCCTCCGACTCCTCCGCCAACAATAACAACGTCGTATTCTCCAGCCACGACCTTTCGAGACTTCTTCGACATGAGTGGATTAGGCTGGCCTAAAAGTAAAATTCTTCGATTTGCTATTTATTATCTGTCAAGAGGGTTTTCCGGAGCCAGTACTTCTGTGAGGGGTTCAACTTAGTATTGGGAGTTGTGGGCCACGTCGAACTGTCGCTGTAGAAGGGTGCCGCGGTAGCGTCACCCGACACGGTCCGACAGTAGCCATTGAAAATCAATGCACACCTGATCGCACGACGGCAGTGCGATCAGTGTGTACATCGTTTCAATTGTTACTATATCCGAAGTACTGAGTTCAACGGCAAGCACTGTAAGCTTGCTGTGGACGGTCAACTGGTAGTGTTTAGTTTAGAGGGATGTGTCAGCAAGATATTCTAAAGCCAATTTCCAGCGGTGGTCGGTTCGTCGTGTCACAAACATATGAAAACGGAGAGTTTCTTTGTCCTGTGTTTTAGCTTATATATTTGACAGTAGTCCGATTTCCATAGTGTTCTATCAGGGATGGTCCAAACTTGTTGAAGTAAAGCTCAAGGATGTTTCGTATTACATACGAGAAACACAGAGGCTCGCCATGTGTTTTGCTCTAGTCCTTGGAGAAGGATTTCTGTGTGATTTGTTGTCATGGTCAAAGACAACCGCTATGGAGAATATTGCTTCTTTTCGGACTCGTAGCGTTTATGAGCGTGCGCTTTTGTCCAGCCCATCAGAATGGGATAGCCGTTCTGAGGACGGCCTACAGGTAGAACTACTGATCGGTGGTTCTACTGATTACAGGAGGAACTATTAATTCCTCATATATGCTTTCGCAATGTCACTTTCAAGCATTCAGAAAGAATCAAAGTCGTCATATTTTTGTCGTACGGGAAAGGTTGGCTCAGTCTCGGGAGTTCGTGTGAGCGCTGTGTCCGCGTTGACGGATTTGCTCAAGCGTTGCAACAATCACGCCGACACCGATCTGTGGCGGAACCATACTCGCTCGGCCAGCAGAGGGCCACAAAATCCGACCGTCGGAGGGCACCACTCTGGGACAACTACTCGTGGCATGAACTGGTCAGTACAGACGAACCAATTATTGATGCTAACTGATCAGGAGTGCTAATCCGAAGCAGTCTCAACGCTATATTCATATCCAAGTTTCTCACGTAGCTGACGGAACGCCTCCAGTATCTTTTCTCCGTCTTCACCGGCAGGAATCTCGACGTGTGCTGGTGGAGTGGCACTCTCCGGATTCAGGACTCGCCAAATCGTTCGACGAAGTAACGACTCCTGGGATACCGGCTTCCAATCGAGACGTAGGCTATCCTCAGAAAACAGCACAGTCACCTGCTTCAGTCGTTCCAAATCATATGATGCGCTCTTCTCTTTATTGGAGCAATACAGCGAGTCCCATTTCAAATCATACGTGGTATCGTCAGTTGTCCAAGAGACAAGCCCGCCAAACGGGACAACAGCCGACCCTCGTACCGGATCGAGTGTCTCGTTCAATTCCTCAATTACTCCCTCGTGTCCACCCGGGTTGATTTCTCGGATATGGGTCTCATGCGGTACTGAGCGATACAGCCACGACTGGTCGGTCAGGACTGCAAATTCGTCGAAGTAGAACAGACGGTCCGTCCACGCGTCAGTATCACCGTCCGGGATTTCGAGTACTGACTCAATCACCACCCGGTCCTCAGGAAGCGACGCTCGAAATTCGTGATCCGAACGGACAAACATACATTTCGAGTCGGGAACCCGCACTAGCTCCCGTTGTACCGTCTCAAATTGACCGTGTTTTGGCTCAAGCTCTAGGTGGACAACGGTTCCGTAGTCCATCAGAACGCGAATCGCCCGGTTCTCGACTGTCACACCGCCGAGTTCGTCCCAGTCCTTAACACCGGATAGACTCCGAGAGACGAGCCTATGTGTCGGTTCTGCAGCATCGAACTTCTCTGTAAACCCCATTGTTGTCGCGTACTCCCGGGGTTATTAAAATCCTCGGCAGTGATCTATGCTAATTCAGTTACAGTCAACACAGGGGAACTCTTTAGCGGGTCAAACTTCTGGTAGGACGTATGGAGGCAGTTCAACGGATGCTGTTTCGTGAACCAGACGGACGACGGAAGGGCCTCTTATTCTCACTCTTCTCGTTCATTTGCATCCTTGGGTGGGCGTATTTCGGTATTGTACTCAACGGCCCTCACAACATGCTCTTTTTGGGTATCGCGTTTGCGTTCTCTGGATTAGCCGAATCTCTTCCTCCGAGCCGACAACGTTCGGCAGGGGTACTGCGAATACTTGGTCTCGGTATCCTCGTTGTCTTCCTTGCTCTCCTCATAGTGGTTCCAGAATCAATATGGGGTTGAGCGCAAGTAAACGGGTTTGACAACTACTTTAGCGACGGGCGAGGCTGGTCACAGACACGTTCCCGCCCGCGGCTAACGCGACAAAGATGTCACTGCTGGTGAATACATTCTTAATCGTACGACGTAAATGGCCATGCATGGGACTGCGTTGTGAGGTATTTGGACACGACTTCGGGGAGTCGACGATAGAGGAGTCGTACGACGAAGGTAAGCGGGGCACTGTTCTAACTGTTCGGGAATACAAGTCTTGCGAGCGCTGTGAGCATATCCGAAATATCTCTGAGAACCAAGGCCTGATATCCACCACAGAGGAATCGAAAGCGAATGGCGAGCGGTCGGAAGAAGTCGAACACAGAACCGAAAACAAGGGGCCAGCGGGGGTGAGAGAGAACGCGGAGGTCGAGACCGAAGCGAGAGATCCGGTGCAGGCAGCGGACGAAACGGAACCGACCGAGCCACCCGCATCAACGATGGCCGTGTCAGACAATGTGGCAGAAACATCTCCAGATGCGGCGGCGAGTGACGAGTCACCGGCGGTGACCGAATCGGCGCTTCTGGAAACGACTGATGACGCCGTGATACTGTCGGAGACACAGGAACCAGATGACGACAGCGACACGCCGTCAAGTAACGACGATGCAGTCCTCATTGATGATGCTGCTACAGACACGGCAGAACCGTCTTCTGAAACCCCCGAAGAACCGGGTATAGGAAACGGTCGAGACGAGCAGTCGTATACGGCGGACCGCTCAAAGAATACCACAAGCGACTCGGTTCCGACGTATCAGTGTCCGAGGTGTGAGTTCGAACTCCCCGCGAGTGAATCGTCGTTCTTTCCCGGTGACGTTTGCCCACAGTGTCGGGTCGGCTACCTCGAGGACGTATCGGATGGTGAGTCGTAGGCGCTCGATGGGACGTACCCTCGTGGAGGGATAGTCGACGTCAGACAGTGTTTTCGCGAGGAGAGTGTACTCAGTAGTTTTGAAACAGCAGTTTTCGGACGTCGTCTTTCGTCCGGGCGCTCACCGTTGAACCGTCGGGAAGTGTGACTTCGTATGGTTCGTCGGTCTCGTCTGACCGGGTCCACTTCTCGTCATGTTCGGTTAGCAAACGGTTGGCAGCGGAAAGAGTATCACTCGGAGTGTCGTCAGCTGCCGCGTTCGACTCGGCCGCGTCGGCGCTTTCGATGGTATCGGCTGACGGTGTGGTCTGTGTCGGCGTACCGTTCTGTGCGACGTCACGTCCGTCGTCTGGCGTGTCCCCCGGCCTAGTTGGGCCGGCAGCCGCCTCCTCACCCCCCTCGTTCGCTCTTTTTTCAGGTTCGATATCCGCGAGGCGATCCGCAAGTTCACTCGTTCCAAGTGCTGCGAGCAGTTTCCCTCGCATCTCATCGGCCTCAATACCGCTACCGGGAACGTCCGGCACCTCGGAGGCGATGTGTTGGAGTTCCGGATACTCAGCCGAGGCGAGTCGCTCGTAGTCGGTACGGCTCAGGCCTTGCTCGTCTTCCAGCTGGTCCGGCGGTGTGTATGTATCGAGGAGGTAGTCAACGACATCTTGCGTACGAATGTGCCCGTACGTCTCGATGAACGCGTCTTCGAGATCCTCCCGAATCGACGTCAAGTCTTCCTGTTGTGTGTCCGTAATCTCGATCTCCGGCATCACCTCCAACATCGGTCGCCCATCTCATAACTCGTTCCCTGGACGGCGATAACTGACGGAACCATTGTATAGCAGAGGCACGCATGGTCTAGTATGCGGTGTCCCCGCTGCGAATCCGATCTCAGCACGTATACGCTTGCGACCGCTGACCAGACAGCTATCGTCTGTGAATCGTGCGGCTTCGCAGACATCTCTGCGTCGCATCACAACGAGGCCTCCCCCCCAGAGTCCTGGGAGTTCGCTCTCGCTCGGTTCAACGAGCATCCTGATTCTAACCCCGGTAAACCCGAAAACACCGGCCGTACACCCAGCGTCCCGATTCCCGAAAGGGACGAGCCCACAGACCGACCAGAGTTCTCGCTTGAACAGGCTGGTGTCGCGGTGGGAGTCTCTCTTGGGTCTGCTGCTAACAGGTTCCGACAGGACGCTGTTGACGAATTGAACCGTGTTATCGACGAGAACGAAATTGAACAGAGCGGGAAGGTTACAGCCAAATCTAATGAGAACGACGAGAATAGCCAAGACACGGAAACTGAAGCCGACAAAAACGGGGACGAAACTGAGTAGCGTCCGACGTCAGTTGTATTGTCTGGACGGGGACCAGTAGAATGTTCCGGCTGACGCCGGCGAGCAGTGCTTCTATTCGAGACCAACCGTTACTCGGCGGTGGTGTCAGATTCTTCGGCCTGCTCGTTTTGCCCCTCGCGCTCTTCTTCCGACCGCGCTGCGACGAGTGCGCCCTGTGCGACACTATACAGCGGATTCTCGGCTTGGCGGACGTCGCTGATTGAGAACGGTATCTCGGATTCGTTGATCCGTTCGGCGAACAACTCTTCGAAGCCGTCAGGACTGGATGTCCCACCAGTCACGACGACCGGGACATCCAGTCCCTCCTCGACATCTTCCTCATCGACTTCACTGATGATGTTCTCGATGACATAGTCGAGGAGATTGTCGTAATAGATACTCAGTGCACCTTCAATACCGCCGACGTCCGTCTCGAAGTTGAGTGCGAAGTCCTCTTCTTTAACCGAGGTGACCTTATCGACGGGCGTGCCAGTCGCCTGTGCAGCCTGCTCGTCGATCCAGTCGCCACCGCGTGCGATGGAGAACTTCATTACGGGGACTGCATAGTACGACAGACAGACGTTGGTCATCCCGGCGCCGAAGCTGATACCGAGGCCAGTGAACTCACGGTTGGCAAGCTCGGAGTAGATGACGGCCATCCCTTCATTGATCGGTTCCGGGCTGTAGCCCATATCAGTGAGTAGGGACTCAATCGTCTTTTGATGATATAGCGTCGAGACATCGGCATCGATTGGGTCCGCGGGAACCGAGAAAAACAGGCGTTCATTCGGGAACTCCGGCTGTCCAACCACCTGTTCCGTGATGAGCTTAATCATCGGAATAGCTGATTGCTCGTCGCTCGAGAGAATCCCGGCTTGCATCGGGCGGCGTGTCTCCTCACTGAAGATGTTCGCGAAATTCAGGGCGTCATCGCCAACGATGTAGACGCGATCATCCTTGCGGATGTGGAGAACATCACTTCTCGACAGCATCTGTTCGGCCATGTCGCTGTAGTCAATTTCGACGAAGGAGTTCCGCTGCTGCACGAATACTGTTTCGTTACCATCTTGGCGTGCAGACAGGAGGTTCATCGTACCGACATCGAGACCTTGGGGCATACAGTTGTATTCCTCCCACCAAGTTGAAAAAACTATCCTGTTTTGTTGCAATAGGTTACATTTTATTTATGAAAACAGACGGACTGGTTCGTAGGAACATATTACTCCGGGTTACCCCACGCAACGAGAGAACAACAGCGGAGTGTCTGTGGTGAGCAGACAGTCTATTCAAATAACAACGACCGAAGACGGGTAACAATGCTTCGTTGCTCTTTGACACCGGTTTCCACATCGTCATCTTCGGCCTGCTCATTTCGAAACTGCGTGAGAGCGTCGACCTGTTCTTCGGTACCGGTGCTTCGTTCTGTCTTTGATTGGCCACCCTGTAGCTGTCTGAGCCCATCTACTGCGTCATCAACGTCATTGCTGTCGGCTCGTGTCGTGGTCGCCTCGGAATTCTCGATAGCCGTCCGATCGAGGTCAGAGTCCGTTTCTGGCATATCCAGATTTAGCCGCTTAGTTTTGGGCTGCTGTTCGACACCACCCCACGATAGTTCCGCTCCGTCTAGTGCCTGTTCGATATCGTCGTCCACATCTGCTTTGCTGACAGATTCAGACTCGCTCTCGGCCGACTCGACTGGTTCAGTTGAGTCGCTTGGGGTTGCCGCTTTCTCGAGGTAGTGTGCAACCAGCGCCGCTCCTGTTGAGGCCGCAAGCATGACTAAGCCAGTGGCGTAAACGCTGATCGTCCAGACGCTGCCGTTGACTCCGCCACTGTTCGTCCACCCATACGGAAAGACATTAACCAGAATTATCGTTGCGGCGAGACAGAACAACGTGCCGGCGGCACTGACGACCCGGGTCTTGAAACCGACTGGGAGGAGTACGACGACGCTCAACAGCACGGAGGGCAGTCCGACGAACCCAACGACGAGCGCAACCTCACGAATCTGCCAGTACGGTGCGCTCCCGGGCTCCAGAACGTTACTGTACAGAAAGAGGCAGAATCCGACGATGGCAAGCGTAACTCCGGCAAAAAAGAGTCCGAACCCAACGTAAATATCTCGCTCTTTAGCTGGTTCGCCGACATATTCGTAATAAATCGACGCAAGCGTGTCGCGATAGCCCGACACTGAGTCGGCAGACTCTGGGGACCTGTCCGATGTAGATGCAGAGCTCATTCCGTTTGTTATTTGGTCCCGATGGGTGTTAAAGATGGCTTACCCTATTTCGTTCGATCCTACCTGCGGGGGGCGAGTGGGAGCGGCGACACGCTGGTTCAGGGGCGTGAGGGCGTCACTCCTTCCTTGATGGTGATCCCGTCGTTCTGAATGTGGACGAAGATAGTCCGTTCAGGTTCGTCGGAGACTGTCACGGCAGCGACTGATTCGTGTTGTCTATCGAGAACGGCTTTAACCCTGTAGCAGCCAGCCTGTAGCAAGTTGACCGAACAGCCGGACTGGCCCGACAAGAGCTGATAGTGGGCTCTATGACAACACACCTCGCTGTCGTATATTTCTATGCGGACATCATGTTTGGTATCGGTGGTGTTTCTGATGTGGAGGTCTTCGTTCGCCAGACGCCACTGTTCACTGTTCGTCGACAGAAGTTTACGACTACTGGAGGGCATGTCGACATTGTACCTATGCTACAGTTACGAATATGTCTTATGGATTGACAGTGCATCGCGATGTCATTAATGTGCTCTCACATGTAGTGTAGTTATATACTGGTTCCCAATCGGTACCTGTTCATGTCTAATCTGGCAAAGCAGCTCCCCGGAATCTTGGAAGCGCAAGAAGCCAGATGGCATCTGTGCCGTGTGTCCCCTTCACGGACGACTCCGCCGTCGTGGACACGGGCGTCGCGTTGCGTCTGCCAGGCGGATATCCGCTGAAAAATGGCGGTCGCTCGCGGTTGTTCTGGCTCTCGGCACGGTTCTGATGATGGCGGTGAGCGGCCCTCTGGTTCTTGTTGGGCAGTCCTCGGCGTCTCACACTATATGGCGATATTCGTAGGGACAACAGTGGCATCGACCGATTCGATCGTTGCGACCCAGCGGCGCTACCGGTCACGTCCACGCCGACAGCTTCGTCCCACAACCGGCGACGACGGCGTCGATCAAATCCGTCACAGACGATGAAATACGACCGATTCAGCCCGGTCACTCGGGGCTTTCGCCACGCTCAGTCGGTGTACCAGTACGCCCAGAGGATCAACACGCCCTGCAGCGGCAACCGTGCCCAGCGGACCAACACAGAGGGATCGCCGCCACCCGTCCCCTCGATAGTGACCATGGAGACAGCCATATAGACGTTCGCGGGAAAGATCGCGACGAGCAATGCGATCGTCGCCCACGCGGCGTACGAACGCGTCCGGGGCACCAACAGGCCGAGCCCGACAGCGATTTCCGCGACGCCGGACAGATACACCAGCGCAAGTGCCGCCGGCAAGACCGGTGGCACGATCTGGACGTATAGTTCCGGCACGACGAAATGCAATCCTCCCGCGACGACATACAGGAGCGCCATCACGTAGCACAACGGCCGTTTGAACTGTCGCAAGCCAACACGCATCTACTACCGTGTATGGGGACCAGTGGAAAGCAAGTTGGGATTTGTCCTCCAGTGAGAACGGAGTCTCGGCCTCTCACCCCGGAAGAAAGAGATTAAGAATTGCGACGACCAAGCCGGCGAGTCCCATCCGCGCTGCGGCAACGTACCACCGCTGACCCGAAATCGAGCCCATGTAAGCGCCGAACGCACCCAACACACCGATACCCAGGCCGACCGAGATGAGTGCGGCTTCTACCATTGTGACAACGGTCCCCGCGACAACGAACGGTGTCAGTGGAATCAGAACCCCGATGAGTGGCCCCAGGCCGCTCATCATGGCGTGTACGAAGCGGGCACCGCTCTGGTCGCGTTGAACGCGGGTATCGTCGAGGTCTTTGAGCATCGCTCGCTCGATACGTCTGATTTCGGCCCGGGTTTCGGCACGTTCGATTTCCCAGACGCTCCAGACCGCAGACGTCCCGAGACCGACTGCCGCGCCCAGTCCGATTTTGATGACAGTGGAGCCATCTGAAACTCCCGAAAGGACAGCGCCGACGATGATGCCGATGCACGTCAGCGTCCCGTCGAAGCCGTTCGAGATGAAGTACCGGCGCGAGATTGCGAGGACGTCCTCCTTCCCGAGAAGACGCCTGAGGAGTTGTCGAATGGACGTCACGGCGCGTCAGGCATCCTGTAACGTCCGTCGGTCCGTCACGACGCTGTCACCGCAGGCAACCTGGTCCACAGAGTGGACTGACCCGCCGAGGTTTTCGATCGTTTCTTCGATTGCCTCGAAGTCCAGCTCTTCGCCTTCGAAGGTGAGCTTGACGTTTTGCACTTCCTGATCTAGTTCGATCAGAGACGAAGTGACGCCCTCGACGCACTCAATTTCGGCCAGCTGATCGGTGAACATCAGCAGGGGCGGATCGTGGGGTTTCAGTACATCGATAACGAGGCGCCGGACTGCTGCCATATCTCAATACGGTGGGGGGATTGGCTTAAAAATGTGTGTCAGCACCGTCCTGTCGACGCGCCAGCCCTGGTGGGGGCGTAGAGCAATCCCCTGTGTGTCCCAGCCACAGATGGCTGGAGAGCGCTCCGGTGGGCGAGATATTATTAGACGTCACTGCGTAGTCCGCCACACAGCCTCCGAATACAATGTCTCTGAAACCATACCGGCGCGAGTGCTTTGATGCGTAGGCAACGGCACAGAGTGCGCGAGGACGCAGAAGCCACAATCAGGGAGTGCGAAGATAGGGACCCGCCTACGGACAACCCGACGCGCTCCCCGCGACCCAGATAGCTGATCCACATTCCAGCACGCCACTATGTACGACACTATCCTGTTCCCAACCGACGGAAGTGACGCCGCAGAATCGGTCCGTGAGTACGCAATACAGATCGCAGTCGAACACGAGGCGACGATTCATGTTATCAACGTCGCCGACACCGGCCGAGACAGCGTCACCACGATTCGTGGAGAGGTCATCGACGTTCTCGAAACAGAAGGGGAGCGCATCGTGGCGGAAGCCACACAGGATGCGAAAGATGAAGGCGTTCCTGTCGTCTCTGCGGTCCTCCAGGGTGACCCGCACAAGACGATAGTCGACTACAGCAAACAGTCCGACATCGATTGCATCGTTATGCCGACGCACGGACGGCGCGGGCTCAAGCGAATCCTGCTCGGAAGCGTCACCGAACGCGTCATCAATACGGCAGCGGTTCCCGTCGTTGCGGTCAACCCTGCCGAAGGCCGACCACTCGTGTATCCACCCAAGCACGTCCTCGTCCCGACGGATGGAAGCCGTGGCGCAGCACTCGCAGTGGCAGAGGGGATCGATGTCGCGAAGGCGACGGGAGCAACGCTCCACCTGCTTCACGTTGTCGAGACCGGCGGTCTCGGACCGGATGCACGCTCCGTCCTGAAAGAAGGGGAGTTGACTGAGCGGGCAAATGAGATTCTGGCCGAAGCGACCGAGAAAGTCGAGGAGACGTCGCTCAACTCGGTCACCAGCGTCATCGAACACGGGACCCCCTCGAAGGTGATTTGCGACTACATCGACGAGAACGAGGTCGATCTCGCGATCATGGGGACCCACGGACAGACTGACTTCAGCAGGTACGTCATGGGTGGTGTCAGCGCCAAAATTGTCCGGCAGTCCCCAGTTCCGGTGGCGTGGGTTCGCGAGCCTGAATCCGAATCAAATGAGTAGCTCAGCCCGTGAATCGGCCGACACATACCAGAGCACGGGCCTGATAAAGCTCTCCGCGTGAGGGACCTCGCCAAACCTCCCGGTATGCGGGAGTGTTTAGTAACTATGGCGTTCAGGTAAATCGGATCATGACCGCAGACGACTCACAGTCCGGAGGGGGAACGAACAAGGTGGATGCCGTAATTCGAAAATACGATCTTGTCGGGATGGGTGCAGAACTCGAAGATCGGTGGGTCGCGCCGACGGGGAGGAAGAAAGTACCCGAGACCTCGCGGACTACTTCAATCAGTCGGTGCTCGAGTCCGCCATCGAGGGGAGCGACGCACCGACATTGAGTGGTGACATCCAGCAGGTCTATCAATCACTTCGCGAAGATGACGCGGACGCCCCGCTCATACGCTCCCGTCTCGAACAGAGCGGGGTCGATATCGAATCGGTGATGGACGACTTTATCTCCCACCAGACGGTGTATCGCTATCTCAAGAACGACCGTGGGGCGGCCCGACCCGAGCGGACGCCCGCAGAACGGAAAGAAAACGCCATCGACTCAATACAGCGGCTTCGGGGCCGAACCACCGCTGTAACGAGGCAGACTATCGAGAGCCTCGAAAAGAACGACGCCATCTCGGCAGGCGATTTCAACGTCATCAACGAGGTGCAGGTGCTGTGTGAGGACTGCGGCCATAGCTACGATATTGTAGCGTTTCTGGAACAGGGTGGCTGCGACTGTCAATCCGCGTGAGGACTCGGACCGTATTATCGAACCGACGCCAAAACCCCAGTATGGTCCTGTAAACCGACAATGCGCCACGCCAGCCGGCGGTCAGCCGAGCCTCGGGAACCGAGCGGTCTTACAGTCGACACCGCAGAACGCGTATTCCGAGACGTTGCCAGCACTATCTCTGGTCGTGACATTACGATACCGGACGTTGTCGTCAATTGATGCGCCGCAGTGATCGCAGTGTCGCGTTTCAATCGAGCTAATTACGACCCTGATAGATTGGCTCTCAACGCTTTCGGGGGCTGCACTCCGCGCTCGGTCCGCGTTTGCGATGTCTGCTGATTGTTGGCTACGGTACTCCTGCGTGTTTTGTGCGTTCATGATGTCGCTGATTATGGGTTTGTAGTTGGTGTCGCAGCGCTTCGTGAGATGGGTCATCGCGACCCGAAAACCGTCGGCTGGTGTTTGGGAACCAGCCAGGACCGACGTTTTCCACCTGTGTGCCGGCGTTTACCCGCACTGTGGTGGTCTACGTCAGTTTAAAATTTGAAAAATGTAAAAAACGCGAAACCGGATGTGATGGGGTCTGCACCGATCAAGTGCCGGGACAGCGGGCTTGCCTGCCAAGCCGTACAGTCAGCGCCCGGATTCATGTCCTTATCTTTAATGGATGTACACTTAATAGTTCCGTGAGTGGCGTTCACACCCAACGAAAATAACTGGCCCAAACCTGTGAGTCCAGCGAGACTGCACAACGTAGCCGTGGCCTGCAGCAGCCATCACTCCAAGACATCTATAGTAACAATTGAAACGATGTACACACTGATCGCACTGCTGTCGGGCGACCAGGTATGCATTGATGCTCAATGGCTACTATAGCTTGCTTCGAGTTTGTGAGCGCCCTATCTCAGTGACGAAGCTAATAGGGACTAACCAAATGATTAAATACGGAAGTTCCGTACTGGGAGGTATGGAACCGGGTACCAAAACGGTAGAACCGCCCCGGAAAGCGAGCCAATTAGCGGCTGTAACGTCCGGTTATACGTTTTTTACACTTTCTCTCCGATACCCCACGTAGCCCACCCCAGTCCGGGCAGTAACCCGGCATAGGCGGAAAACGGTGGTAAAGCGACAAGAGCGATCCAGAGTAATGTGTAACAGTCGACGGAACGAGTCCGACCCCTGTCAACAACGAATCGATACAAACGATGAATGGACAAACTGAGGCGGAGCAGTCACTAGCAACTGCTCGGTGCGCTATGGAAGCCAGCGGCAACACGGCCGCTACCGAACTGAATATCCAAAACAAATCAACTCGAGTCTTGGTCGATGGGTCACCGAACTACCGCTGTGATTACTGTGGACAAGTGATCAGCGAACAGATGAAGTTCAGCGCGGTTACGATACGTGATCCGGACGGAGAGATAACGGAGCATTTCTTCTGTGAAGAGGAATGCATGACATCACAATACCCAGATATCTAACATATTTGTTTGGATTTTGATTAGAATAAATCATAGATCTACAACTATATAGCATACAATCCAAGATTTTTGGATTGTATCCGACAGCATAGAAAAGACAGATGACAGGAAATGATAGCATACGAGACAATAGCTGAACTTTCAGCGCAAAAAACAGGTCGTATATATCGGTATCGACACCGAATCCAAACAAATACTCTATAATCTCGTTCTGGAAAATTGGTCGATATATAAATATTCTCGAAATGTTAATATTCGGCGGTACAGAATAAGGGACGGTTTTATATGTTTCCATCAGCCATGACATCGCATGACATGCTACAACGCGAGCAAAGGAATTCTGTACGAAAACCTTCCAACAGACGTACCGAGACCCGAAGAAGAGGAGAGCAAGCTGAGTGCCAGTGACGGCGCCGCAAGCCAAACAGTCGCGAACGACTGAATCTGGAACGTATCTGGTGTCCGACGCTGGAGACTACAGTAACAATTGCAACGATGTACACACTGACCACACTGCCGTCGTTCGATCAGGTGTGCATTGATTTTCAATGGCTACTATAGCTTCGACCTGTACCCACAAAAGAACGTAGCGGTCACTCAGGGTGGGTTCTGTTCCCGAGTTGTCGTTTCGTTTCAGTAAACAGCATCGGATAGGCCACAAATGGGTATAGATTGAACGGTTTTGGTCGTAGATCTGGGTTCTAAGGCGTCAATATTGACCAGTCAGTTTTGTCTGTGTATTGCTTTCCCTCTCGCATTCTGTGCGGCTTCCATTACCGCTTCACTTAATGTTGGATGGGTATGGACGGTGGAGCCGATGTCCTGAAGCTTTGCACCCATCTCGATCATGGCTGCGATTTCTGCAATCAACTCGGATGCCTCCGGACCGACGATCTGTGCACCGATCACACGTTCGGTTTCTTTTGCGGCGACAATTCGGACAAAGCCCTCTGTCCGGTTCGCTGTTAGTGCCCGTCCAGACGCCTGGAACTGGAACTCACCTGTAACTGGAGTAACACCCTCGTTCGCAGCTTCGTGCTCCGTCAGCCCGACGGTTCCGATTTCCGGATCGGTGAACACCGCAGCCGGGAGTGCCCGATAATCGACTGCGGCGGGCTCGCCAGCGATTACTTCCGCTGCGACTTCCCCTTCTTTCGAGCCCTTGTGTGCCAGCATCGGCTCACCCGCAACGTCGCCGACCGCGAAAATGTGCTTCTTGTTCGTCCGGCATCTGCTATCCGTTGGAATGAACCCCTGAGCATCGGTTTCGACGCCGGCAGCTTCGATACCGAGCGTGTCAGTCACCGGGCGTCTACCCACGGCAACGAGTATTTTGTCAGCAGTGAGTTCGATATCGCTATCGTGCGCCGCCTCGTCGGCGGGGACAGCAGTCAGGACGGTCTCACCGTCCGACTCTGCCCAGCTGTCCGCCGTGTACCCGAAGTGGAAGTCGACGCCGAGACGTGCTGCTCGCTGTCGGACTATCGAGGCAACGTCTTCCTGATAGCCGGGAAGTGCCTGCTCAAGGGTCTCAATTACCGAGACGTCGCTCCCGAGTCGGCTGTAGACTGTCGCTAGCTCCATGCCGATGTATCCGGCTCCGACGATGACGAGTTCGGCGGGTACCGTTTCGAAGTTCAGAGCGCCAGCAGAGGAGACGATGGGCTCGTCATCGAAGTCGAATCCCGGAATTTCGATCGGCCGGGACCCCGTTGCGATGATGCAGTGGTCGAATTTCAGCGATTCAGAGCCCTGCCCCTCTCCCTGATGGACGATTCTGATCTTGTTCTCAGCAGCAAATTCGGCAGTCCCTTTCAGCAGATTCACGCCGGCTGCCGTACACAGCTGCTCGATACCGCTCGTTAGTTGGTCGACGATGCCGTCTTTCCAGCTCATCATCTCGTCGAGCGCAACTGTTGGGTCCGCGTAAATCCCCAGTTCCTCCGCCTGGCCCGCCTCCGATGCCAGGTCTGAACCGTTTAGCAGCGCTTTAGAGGGGATACAGCCACGGTTGAGACAGGCTCCCCCGTACGCCCCTTTTTCGACGAGAGTGACATCGAGGTCAAGCTGTGCAGCGCGGATTGCGGCGACGTATCCGCCGGGGCCCGCGCCAATAACCAGTACGTCAGTCGAGGTAGTGACATCTCCGACGACCATTATTCTAGTAGTAGCAGGTTTGGATTTCGCAGGTACTTCTGTATGGAGTTCGTGAACCGTGCGGCGTCTGCGCCGTCGAGTACTCGGTGGTCGAACGACAGCGATAGTGTCATCACATGACGGGGTTCTATCGTCTCTTCACCATCGGCTTCGACAACCCGTGGCTTCTTTTTGATCTCTCCCAGTGCCAGGATTGCGCTTTCCGGCTGATTGATGATCGGTGTTCCGTACTCTCCGCCGATCCCGCCGATGTTCGAGATAGTGAACGTCCCGCCACGCATCTCCTCCGGCGACAGACTCCGTTCTCTCGCTCTCTGGGTTTTTTCGTTAGTTTCCGATGCGACTTCGAGCAGGCCTTTCGCATCAACATCCTCGACAACGGGAACCAGCAACCCGTCATCAGTCGCCGTTGCGACACCGATGTTGTAATACTCCTTTTCGACGATTTCTTCGTTTGCTTCGTCGAGGGAGATGTTTACCTGTGGGTTCTCTTGCAGGGCCGCGGCACACGCTTTCATCACGAACGGCATGTACGTCAGTCGTATATCGTGCTCCTCGGCCTCCTGTCTGAGGGTCGAACGAGCGTCGACCAGCGCAGTCACGTCGACCTCGTCCTGATGAGTGACGTGCGGGGCCGTATATTTCGACTCCGTCATCGCGGCTCCGATCGTCTGCCTGATCCCGTTGTACGGCGTCCGAGACTCCGGGCGCGCCGGCTCGTCAGCCGCTGCCCTCTCGGCTACCGCTTCTTGATCCTTTTTCTGTGCCTGCTGTTGGGCCTCTGCGTACTCTCGGACCGCTTCGAGCGTGACAAAGGGTTCTCCGTCCTTTCGTTCATCAGTTGGGATATTGTCGAGATCGACCCCTTCCTCCGCTGCGACGTGTCTGGTTTTCGGGACGGCCACCGTCGTCTCCCGGTCTGCCGTTTTTCTCGCCTGAACTGGGCTGACAGACTGCGTCGAAGTTGCTTGCTGTTTTTGTTGCTTCGCGGCGGCGGTCCGCTGGTTTGACTGCGCCTGCGTCGAGGAGTGAGAGTCCGTGTTCGCGTACGCGCGGACATCCGACTCCGTTATACGCCCCGGAGACGAGTCCGCAATGCTGGAGATATCGACGCCCAGTTCACGGGCGAGACGCCGCACAGACGGCGAAGCGGCGACTTGGACGTGCTGTGTCACCGCTGGTTCTGACTGCGTCTCTTCGGCTGGCTGTGTTGGTGCTTCGTCGTCGGTTTGGTGCCCGCTGTCCGCAGTGGCGTCGTCTGCAGGCGTTTCAGTTCCGTCCGGTTCGTCTTCCCCTTCGACCCGGAAGACGATAATCACGTCACCGACTGGGACTGTCTCACCTTCCGCGGCACGGAGTTCTTCGACAACACCGTCGACGGGGGACGGGACGTCGACGACGGCTTTGTCGGTCTCGACTTCCGCTACTGGCTGGTCTTCCGAAACTGCGTCGCCCGGCGCAACCCGCCAGCGAAGCAGTTCGCCCTCGGCGACGCCTTCACCGACATCGGGGAGTTCGAATTCACGGACCATGTTAGAAATCGACTGTTTCGCGGATGCCGTCCTGGATACGGACCGCCTGTGGCAGATAGTAATCCTCCAGCGAATGGAGCGGCATGGGGGCATCGAAGCCGGCGATTCGTTTGATTGGCGCTTCCTGATGAACGAGCGCTTCTTCCTGAATCGTCGTTGCGATTTCCGCCCCCAGTCCGCCGGTCTTCGGTGCTTCGTGTACAATCGCGGCTCTGCCGGTCTTTTTGAACGAGTCCGTAATCGTCGCTACATCGAGGGGTGACAGGGTCCGCAGGTCGATGACCTCGACCTCGATGCCATGTGACTGGCTGAGGTTCTCCGCGGCGATCAGGGCGGGCCGGGTCATTGCTCCCCACGTATAGACTGAAATATCGCTTCCCTCCCGCCGGACAGCAGCCTCACTCAGCGACACTTCATACGGTTTCGTCGGGACATCTTCACGGAAGGCGCGGTAGATCAACTTCGGCTCCAGGAAGATGACTGGGTCCGGGTCGTGGATGGACGCTGCCAGGAGCCCCTTCGCATCGTAGGGCGTGCTCGGTGAGACGACCTTGAGGCCGGGCTCGTGCACGAAGAACGCTTCCTTTGACTCGGAGTGGTGTTCTGGGGCACGAATCCCACCGCCGTATGGGGCCCGTATCACCATCGGCACCGAGTACTGCCCCTGGCTACGGCTCCGGAGGCGCGCAGCGTGACTGACGATCTGGTCGAACGCGGGGTACATGAAGCCCATGAACTGCATCTCGGGAACAGGCTTCATGCCGGTCTGGGCGAGTCCAATCGAAGCCCCGATGATTCCGGCTTCTGCCAGTGGCGTGTCGATGACGCGGTCTTCGCCGAACTCCTCGTATAGCTGGTCGGTTGCTCTGAAAACACCGCCGTTCTTCCCGACGTCTTCGCCCAGAACGACGACGCTATCGTCTTGCGACATTTCCGTGTACAGTCCGTCCTGTATCGCCTCCACGAGGGTGAGACGCTGTGCGTTTTGCCCCGTCTGCGTACTGGCTGTCGAACTCATTCCAGCACCTCCGAGAACGCGCCGTCGTCATACTTCTCGCGCAGCCGGTTCAGTTCGTCCCGCTGTTCTTCGAGCCGCGCTGGAACGTCCTCGTACACATGCTCGACGATGTTGTCCGGACTCGTCTCTGTCTGCTCCGCCGTTTCTATCGCCTCGCTGACTTCTTGTTCGATACTGTCCTGGATCTCACTCTCAAGGTCGGAATCGAGGATGCCCTCGTTGTACAGGTACGTTTCAATGCGGTCCACGGGGTCGCGGTCGCGCCAGGCCTCTTCTTCCGATTCGTCTCTGTAAACGGACGGGTCGTCCGCAGTGGTATGCGCACCGAAGCGATACTGGACGGACTCGATAAGCGTTGGGCGTAGCTCTCCGGGACCCGGATTCCGGGCTTTCTCCAGTGCCGCACTGGCGACTTTGTAGACCGCCAGCGGGTCCAGCCCGTCGACTCGAACGCCGTCGATACCGTATGCCTGTGCCTTTTCAGCGATGGTTTCGCTCGCGGTCTGTCGCTCGCGGGGGACCGAAATCGCCCACTGATTGTTGTTACAGACGAACACAGCGGGGACGTCGAACACCCCAGCGAAGTTCAGTCCTTCGTGGAAGTCGCCTTCGGAGGTCGCACCGTCACCGAGGTGACACAGGACGGCCGTATCGGTCTTTCCCTGTAGCTTGTGTCCCCACGCCATTCCCATGGCCTGTGGAACCTGGGTCGCAATCGGAATATACTCCGGCATCACGTTGACGTCGTCGGGGATCGCGTATCCCTCTCGATAGCCTCTCAGTGGCTCGAAAAGGGATGCAAGGTCCATCCCGTGGGCGTACTTCGCCGCGTGCTCCCTGTAGGTCGGGAACAACCAGTCCTGCTCGGCAAGTGCCAGGCTCGTGGCGACCTGTGACCCTTCTTGGCCCGTCATTGGTGCGTATGTCGCTAGCCGCCCCTGTCGCTGGAAGCTGATCGCCCGCTGGTCGAAGTGACGAGCGAGCTTGATTGTCTCATACAACTCAAGTAACTGCCTGTCTGAAATGTCCGGAACAGACGCCTGTGGTAAGACATTTCCTTCAGCATCCAGTACCTGGACTAGATCCGAGTCTTCTCTGACGGCCGCTGGCACGTCCTTGCTTCCTGCTTCGTTTTTCATGTTCATTGTTTTCGATGATGTTTTTTGTATTCGACAGACGCTCCCTCAACAGACCCTGATAACCCGAACAGCCGCTGAGTACGGCTCCCCGAGCGTGTTCAAGGCTGGCGTTTTCCACCGGGCACAGGGACCACCTGTGCGCTGGCAGTCTACGCCAGTTTAAATGTCGAAAATGTGAAAAATGTAGCTGTGGAAGAGGGCAGTGCCCAATCCATTAACTGCCGGGACAGCTGACCTGCAGGGCAGGCGATAGGGTTCAAGCCCGGATGCATATGTGGAGACTGACATGGTAGATACTTATTGTTTGTGCGACACTCGTTCACACGCCACAGTAGCTATCCCGGTATGAGCGGTGACAGTTACTGGGCCAAAGGGACGTAGAGACAGCAACAAGTACAACATATTTGACTATTATATCTACCTTCCCTATCTTGTGATGATTGTAACACAACATATATTCAGACGGTAATACGGATAAGTCGATATAACGAGGTGCTGTGAAGAACTAAATACGTTCAAATATCTACAACTTCACTGAATCCGGGGCTGCAGTGTGGCAATCCGTTCGCTGATTATGGGCCGTCAAGGACTCAACAGCCCGTGCCGGCTCGACGGCCCGTACAGTATCTCGCGTCGGCGCCTTCCTGTGGCAAAAAGCAGTCTCCAAGCCAGTCCTGGGTACAGAGACTACCCGCCGAGGAAGTCCTCGCGAACCTGCTGGTCGTTGAGAAGTGCTTCACCACTGTCTTCGTGTCGGTTCTGTCCCTGCACAAGGACGTAGCCGCGGTCGCACCGCCGCAATGCCTCTTTGGCGTTTTGCTCGACGAGGAGGACGGCGGTTCCGGCGTCGTTGATCTCGTCGATGCGGTCAAACATCTCGTCGACGAGGTCCGGTGCGAGGCCTGCACTGGGCTCGTCAAGCAGTAACAGATCAGGGTCGAGCATGAGCGCACGGCCCATCGCAAGCATCTGCTGTTGGCCGCCTGAAAGTGTACCCGCCTTCTGTTCTGACCGCGTTTCCAGTATCGGGAACCGGTCGTAAACCGCCTGTAGCCGCTCTTCGGGAAACTGGTCCAGCGTGTATGCACCCATCTTGAGGTTCTCCGTGACCGTCAGCGGCTCGAACACGTTGTTGCTCTGGGGGACGAAACTCAACCCATACGAGATGATATCTTCCGGCTGTTCGCCAGCGATGTCCCTATCATTGAATACGATCTCGCCCCCCATGTACGTCGTCAGTCCGAACACTGACTTCATCACAGTGGACTTACCTGCGCCGTTCGGGCCGACGATGGTGATGTACTCACCCTGTCCGACTTCCATATCGACGTCTGTGAGGATCTGCAGGTCACCGTAGCCGGCGTCCAGTTGCTGTACTGACAGCAAACTCATATTTTCACCTCTTCTCCGAGGTAGGCGTCAAGCACTTTCTCATTGTTTTTCACCGCGTCCGGTTGCCCCTCGGTGAGAACGCTCCCCTGGTGCATAACGATGACCGTATCGCAGTTGTTCATGATAACGTCCATGTCGTGTTCGACGAAGAGGAAAGTGTAGCCACGCTCTTTGAGCGTGTGCAACCGGTCGATGAGTTTCTCCTCGAGTGTCGGATTGACTCCCGCAAGCGGTTCGTCCAGCAGCACCATCTCGGGGTCGGTCATGAGCACGCGCGCCATCTCCAGAAGCTTTCGTTGGCCCCCTGAGAGATTGCCGGCGGATTCGTGCGCGACGTGCTCGATCTCGAACAGTTCGAGCATCTCCCAGGCCTGTTCCCGGAGCTCTTTTTCCTGTTCGACGACCTTCGTTCTGGCTCGCGGGAGGACCGCTCGCCAGACTGCTTCGCCGGCCTGGTTCTGTGGTGCCAGCAGCAGGTTTTCCAGCACAGTCATCTCCGATAGCTCCCGTGCGATCTGAAAGGTCCGGACGAGGCCCTGGTTTGCGACCTGATCCGACCGGTACCCCGTTATCTCCGTGTCGTTGAACTCGACTTCGCCCCCGTCCGGCCGTTGCACACCGGTAATCAGGTCGAACGTCGTCGACTTGCCAGCCCCATTCGGGCCAATCAGGCCGGTGATCGACCCCTTTTCGACGTGGAAAGAGACGTCGGCGACAGCGGTAATACCGCCAAACGTCTTTCGTAGGTTCTCCACTTTGAGTATCTGCTCTTGCTGTCCCTTTTGGGTCTGGTCGCTCCGTGCTGAGTGTGCGTTCTTACTCATTGTCGTCCTCGCGAGTCGCCTGTTGTGAGAGGTCAACGCTCGATGCGATTGCTTTTCGATGGCCAAGCAGCCCGTCCGGATGCCGTTGCATGAGATACACCAGGACGATACCTAACAGCATGAGACGGAGCGCGGAGATGCTCACGTCCTGCACGGAATAGGCCAGCAGGGGCGTGATATCAAGGGTCCCCAGCTCGGCAAGCGCACCGACAAGCGTGTCGGGGGCGTTGCTGAGCTGGAGGTACTCTGCCACGACCCGGCGGACGAACGAGGGTCCCTCGAAGAGCAGACTCGCGAACAGGGCACCGCCAACGATACTTCCTGTCGGTGAGCCAGTCCCGCCGATAAACAGGGCAATGAAAATATAGAACGTCTGTATCGGCTTGAACATCCGTGGCGATGCATAGCCTCCGGAGAGCCGCCAAAGGATGGCAATCAGGCCCATGAGCGCACAGCCAAGCGCGAAGGTCTTTATTTTGAACAGGCGCGTGTCTTTCCCCAGTGCCTGCGTGACCTGCTGGTCCTCGCGGATGCTCTTGAGGACCCGGCCGAAGGGTGACTTCCCGATACGGATCATCAGCCAGTACAGGAGGCCGAGACAGAGACACAGCACGACCACGTACGCCCAGCCGATGACCAGCGTCTGCTCGATTCCCAGCGGTTCCACGGCGCTGAACATCGCCGCACCCAGCGCATTGGGCGCTGGGGCTGTTGCGGCCGGGTCTGTGTAAAAGAGAATCCGGATCGGATTCGGTGGCAGGGACAGGCCCGTCGCACCGCCAGTCCCGAATGCGACGCCGGCAATGCGAGTGTTCGCGAACTCCGGGGCACGGAGTGTGAGGCGAACGATCTCCGAGAACGCGACGGTTACGATGGCAAGATAGTCGGCACGAAGCCGGATCGCCGGCAACGCTGCGAGGCCGCCGACGACCCCAGTCACGAGGATAGCAGCCACAATGGCGACCGGGAGCGGCAGCCCGAAGCCGGGCGGACTGGCCGTCACTGGGGCGGTCAGTATCCCCATCGTGTACACACCGATCGCCATGAACCCGGCCGCACCGAGATTGAACAGGCCCGCGTACCCCCACTGGAGGTTCAGTGCGAGCGCTAACATGGCATAGATAGCTGAGAGGAACGCGACACGACGGAGCGTGTTGACGGTACCGTTCAGCTGGAACCCGAGGACGACACTGAAAAGCGCGTACAGTCCCCCGATCGCGAGAGCAAGCGCGACAAGCAGGCGCACGTCATTGTTGCCAAGCCAGCCCTCAGCCCGCGCCTGAATGGAACCCGTACTCATGCCGTCGTCCTCCCACTGAACAGACCCGACGGGCGCACGAGCAGCATGACGATCATAATGACGAATGCCGCAACCAGGAGGAAGCTAGCCGGGATCCAGACGAGTGCGAGTCGACTCGCGATGCCGAGGATGACCCCGCCGACCATTGCGCCGTAGATCGAGCCGACACCGCCGAGAATGACCGCTGCGAACACCAGTAACAGCAGGTCCCACCCCATTGTAACTGTGAGCGTTCCCTGCTGTAACGCGATAAGAAAGCCTGCACACCCAGTAAGCCCGCCGCCGATAATCCATGTGAGCTTGACGACGCGTTCCGTTGGGATGCCCGTGACTTTTGCGAGGTCTTTGTTCGCAGCCATCGCACGCATGGCCGTGCCGATCTTGGTGTACTGGAGCAGAATGTGAGTGCCGAGCATCAGGAGTGCGGCAACGACGACCAGCGTAATCTGGTGCCCACCGAACGTGACGCCCGCGATGGTAAATTGGGGGATATTGCCGCCTGTCAGCCCGCGACTGTCAGTCAGGAACGAAAAGGTGAGGAAATTACGAAGGAACAGTGCGACACCGACACTGGCGATCATCAGCGTCACGCCATCGGCACTGCGCATCGGTTTGAATACGATTCGATCCAGCAAAAGCGAGAGGGCGGCTGTGAGGGCCGCGGCGACGAGCAATCCAGCCAGAAGCGCCAGCGGGGTATTGACAACATTGATGCCAAGCTCATTCGAACCGACTGCGATTGGGCCGCCGATAAGAATGAGCGATTCGACAGAGAACTCTCCCAGCCCGGCAATCAGAAACGCCGTCGCCCATCCGGCGAACGCACCGCTCGTAATCAAGTCACCGTGGGCAAAGTTCGCGAAATTGAGGATACTGTACGTCATCGAGAGGCCGACACCGGCCAGTCCAAGCGACATCCCAAGCACCAGTCCGTTCCAGAGATAACTCATGAGGTCTGTGACGACGATTGTTCCAGTGCCTAACTGTCGAAGGATGTCGAATACGAGAAACACGCCGATAACGGCGAATATAACGAGTACTGGGCGGTTGTATAGTAGATTCTGTCCACGGCTGTAGTAGTCTCGTGCCGCCATATTATCGTGCTCTGTACCCAGTGTTAAAAATCTTGATGTAAAATCGTCATAGAATCACAGGGAACCGAAAATATACGCCCATTTCATGCTAGTGACACACACGATAATGTACAACATATATCAGACATGTAACTAAGTCAGGCGGGCTTTGCAACCGCAGGCGTTGATACCAGGGTTCAGCGTTGATACCAGTAGTCAGTACACAACCGCGGGCGCATACGCTCCCGACTTCGGCAGTGCTCGCTTGAAGCGCATATGTATCTATGTCCACGACGAGAAATATGAAACCGATTGTCGGAAGGCTCAGTCAGTCGCGAGTCCCTGCTGGCGCGCTACAGAGAATCCGTGACCGTTCCCATCACTTCCAGCGCCTCTTTCAGTTCAGCTGTGCTCGTGGCATACGAGATCCGCGCCTGTCCCTCACCGCTCGGCCCGAATGCCTCGCCAGGAACCACGATGACGTCGTTGTCCAGCATCTTCTGGGTCCACCCGTCCGGGACGTGAGGCATCGCGTAGAACGCTCCCTTCGGCACTGGCGTGTCGAGGCCGATATCCTCCAACCCATCGAGAAGCACGTTTCGACGCTCCTCGAAGGCCGACACCATCTCTCGCACCGGTTCCTGTGGGCCGGTAAGCGCCGCTTCGGCAGCGTACTGCGATGGAGCGCTGGCACACGCTTGCACGTACTGGTGCACCCGTAACATCCGTTCGATTCGCTCTGAACTGGCCGCCACCCACCCGAGCCGCCACCCTGTCATCGAGTACGTTTTCGAGCACGCGCTGGCCTGAATTACCCTATCGGAGCTGGCGAACTCCGCCGGTGAGTGGTGTTCACCGTCGAAGACGATCTTCTCGTAGACCTCATCGGAGAGGCAAATGACTTCGTGCTCATCCGCTAGCCGCGCGAACTCCGCCATATCCCGCTTCGATTGCACCGCACCGGTCGGGTTCGCAGGACTGTTAACGATAAACAGTGACGTGTTGTCCGTGATGGCATTCTCGACAGCAGCGGGGTCAAGGGTCAGATCGTCCCGGAGTTCGACCCGCTTTGGTTCGCCGCCGGCGAGTAACACCAGTTGTTCGTAGGCCAGAAACCCGGGGTCGGGGCAGAGCACTTCGTCACCTGGCTGGACGTGGGCTTCTATGGCGACGTGAATCGCCTCGCTTGCGCCGGCAGTGGCGATGATGTTTTCGGGCGGTATGTCCTGTCCGTTGTCGGTGGCGTAGCGTTCACTGATGGCTTCTCTGAGTTCTGGAATGCCCTTGTTGGACGTGTATGAGTCGCCCATCCCATTCTGAATCGCACTCGTCGCTGCCTCCCGGGCGTGTTCTGGCGTTGGGAAATCAGGCTGACCGAGACCCAGGTTTATTGCGTCTTCGCCTGCCGCCTCGAAGACTTCTCGGATGCCGCTGATATCCATCTCTTCGACGCGTGCTGCGTACTGAGACATCAGTTCATGAGTATAACGGTATTTGATTATAGTCTTTCGGTTGTACGACAGGTGCCGTTCCCCCAACCTTGCCAGACAGTATGATGAACATGTTCTATCTGAGCCACGGCAATGGTACAAAACCCACCTAGACTGTCGTACTGAGGGGAAATTGTAGTCAGAGGAGAAAGCCCAGCGGTATTTCGGTTACACCTCCACCTGCTCGATATTCTCTGTGCCGTCCTCCGTGTACCTGAAGTAGTTGTACACGGCGCTGGCCAGGTCCCCGTTCTCGTCGAACTCAACCGGGCCCGAGACGCCCTGGTAATTGATTTCGTTCCCGTCGGCCGCCAGCGAAACACCCTCTCCAAGGTTTTCGGGTCCGACTGTTTCGCCGCCGGGATCTGTGACCGCCCGCATTTGGTCTCGGATTGCAGTCCCGTCATCTTCACCGGCTGCCGCGCGTGCCAGCAGCAGAACCGCCGCAGCATCGAACGACTGCTGATTGAACGGTCCCGGTGCAGAGCCGTACTCCTCCTCGTATGCAGATCTGAAGTACTCGATCCCCGGTCCGGCCGAGGACGGATTGGTCCCGCGAACGTTTGTCATGTCGTGGCCCACATTCCCGGGCAAGTCATCGGCCCTGAGTCCGTCCGGCACCAGGATATCCATGTCCGCTCTGTCGAAGTTCTCGTAGAAGTTCCGGAAGATCTTGTTCCCACTCTCCGGATAGCCGATAATCACGAGCGTCTCCGGATCACCGTCAAGCACGTTCTGCAACTGGGAGGTGTACGAGGACCGACCCGCCGAGTACGAGACCTGATTCAGGACCTCACCACCGTACTCCTCCTCGAACGTCTTCGTGAATCCGTTCGACAGGCCGTTCCCGTACGCGTTGTTGAGAAAGAGGATAGCTGCGCTCTCCTTCTCGAGCCGTTCGGCTGCTATCTGTGCCAGCAGTGACCCCTGCAACTTGTCCGTGGGGGGCGTCCGGTACACGAAGTCGTTATCCTCCAGTGACGTGACATCCGGCGACGTCGCCGATGGTGAGCACATCACGGTCTGGTTCGGAATTGCGACGTTCTCCGCGACCTGCAGTGTCACCGATGACGCCAACCCCCCGCAAATCATCGGGTAGCCACCGTTCACGAGGGCTTCCGCACCACTCACACCCCGACTGGGCTTGGTCTCCGTATTCTCAAACTGCGTATCGACTGAGAACCCGTTGTCCGCGTCTCGGACCTGTTTTACGGCTAGTTCTGCTGCGTCCCGAATCGCGGGACCCACTTCGGATAGACCACCTGTGACTCCCATTAGGATACCCATGCTGATGGTGTTCTCGCTGCCACCATCACCACCATCTGCCGAACAGCCTGCAAGTCCGACAGCGCCTGCGGCACCAATGCTCTTCATGACAGTTCGACGGCTGACTGTATCGTGCATCGCAACACTACCCATGACACCATCTTTCGTGATAAACGTTATTATGAACCGAAGCGGTTCTGCTCAGAGACGAAACGGGCCCTGAGAGGGACGAGTCCGATCCGAGCTGATCTCGAACACAGCGATACGCAGAAGACTCTCAACAGACGTACCTGTATTGTCAACGCTGTCGTGTGCGCACCGCGCCAGTACCGATACTCGTTCGAAACATACGAACGGTGTCGGCGACAGGGCGTTCGACGTGCCCTATAACCGTTACAGCGCACTTCTGGCCCAGATAGGTACGGGTAGCCGATGCGAGAGTGCTGGTTTGAGCGTCCAATCGAGCACCAGCACCGGACTAGCCATACCGAATGCGCAGTCCGGTTCTCGTATCGGAATGGGCTCTCAAATTCGGCGATCAGTCGTCACTCTCCGCTCGGACAGGCAGCTATCCGGAGGACTCTAGTATATAAATCAATCATAGATCGTAATGGTTCGAATTATTCGAACGGACTCACAGCCACGCTCACTGAACCTTCGGTATGTAGTTCGGTGAATGAGTCCCCAGCTGCTACGGACTCCCCAGAACCGCTACTGCCTCTACAGCATTGAAGAACCGATAGTTCCGCTCCAAAGAAGGGTTATTCGTCGATGTAAATAACAAAGATATGAGGACAATGACAACCGAGCCTGCACAGCAGGGTACTGTTACATCTATATGAGTGTAACACTATGCGAAAATCGTGCGACAAACGCTGTTACAACAGTAACGCTGTAATCCGCCAACCGTAGTATCCAATACTCCAAGGTTCAGGTGTCTTACTCAGTAGGTGAAGTCAAACTTAGAAGGTCTTTACCGACAATTTTCCTAATTTATCCTTTCAGTCAGTATATGAATCTAGGGAGTCTGCACTGGAATTTACTCTGTTCTAACTATTAGAACAGTTTTCGGGAGCAATAACAAGGAATCCGAGCGGTCAAAGGACCGAGTCCGCTAGAAACTGGTACTATGACTTTGTCGAATTACTTGAACACCGCGGCAGGACATCGAGTTTCGCAGGGCCCCGAATAGTACGTCCGTTCACCGGGATTGGTGCAACGTTGACCCCAAACTCTATATCTTGGGAGTTACCCACAGTGGGACGTAACGCGATAATGACTCTCAAATTCACTACCCATGACTGAAACAGGAAAGCGCCTTGTCGAAGAACTGGACGAGCAAGGCGTCGAGTACGTCTTCGGATATCCCGGCGGTCGTGCCATCGAGATTCTCGATCACGTCCCGGAGGCCGACGTCGAGATGGTCCGACCACGCGATGAGCGCGAAGCCAGCGTCATGGCCGAAATGCACGGGCGACTCACCGGCAACCCCGGGGTCCTCGCGGGGCAAGGCCCCTGGATCGGCAGCCTCGGCGCAATCGGCCAGATGGAGGGCAAGCTCGCTTCGTCACCGATGGTCGTTATCACCGAGGCCAGCGAGCGTGGCGACTATTCCACACTCGCGCCGTACCAGCAGGCTCGCGGTGACTACGGCGGGCTGGACCTGCCGTCAGCACTCGACGCCTACACCAAGGAAAACTGGTTCCCGCGCTCACCGACGGAGACGGTGCGAAGCCTCCAGCTCGCGTTCAAACACGCGACTGCCGGCCGGCCGGGGCCAACGGCAATAATCCTCGACGGCGATGCCGTCACCGAGGAGATGCCCGAAGACCCGATTCCGCCGGTCTGGGACGGTCACGATCAGGTGCAAAACTGGGAATCGCGACCAGCCCGCGAGGACGTCCAGACAGCGATAACAGCCCTGAGCGAGGCCGACCGACCGGTCATCATCGCCGGCAACGGCGTTCACGCGGCCGACGCCTACGACCAGCTCGAAACTGTCGCTGAGGCTACTGATGCCGTCGTCACTACCTCCTATCTCGGCAAGTCCACGTTCCCCGAAACCCACGACCTGGCCGCGGGCGTTATCGGCTCCTTCGGGCACGAGGGCGCAAATCAGGTCGTCAGCGAGGCAGACGTCCTCCTCGTCGTGGGTTGTCGCATGAACCCGATGGACACGAACTGGCAGTCCCCGGAGTTCATCCGACCCGACGAGCAGACAATCATCCACGCTGACATCGACACACGCAACGCTGGCTGGGTCTACCCCGCAGATGTTGCACTCATCGGTGACGCCGCACAGAGCCTCGACGACCTGGCGGCAAACCTCCCCGAGAGCGCTGGAAACGACTGGGCGCGCGACCGTGCGGCCGCGGCGCAGGAGTCGTTTTACGCCCCCAGATGCGAGTCGGACGCGTCGCCAATCAAGCCACAGCGGGCGGTCAAAGAGATAGAGACAGTGGTTGATTCGGAGACCATCGTGACCGCAGACTCGGGCAACAACCGATTCTGGTTGCTGAACTACCTCCAGACACCGGACACCGGGACCTACTACGGCAGCGGTGGCGTCGGCGCGATGGGATGGGCAACGCCAGCCGCGGTGTCCGCCGCCATCACGACGGAGAAAGATGTCATCGCCGTCGCCGGCGACGGTGGCTTCACGATGACGATGACGAGTGTGGAGACAGCCGTCGAGAACGGCGTCGCGCCCACGTTCGTCGTCCTCAACGACACCAGCCTGGGGATGGTCCGTCAGATGCAACACGAGGCGGGCGACATCGCTGGCGTCGAGTTCCACGACACCGACTTCGTGAAAGCGGCCGAGGCGTTCGGCGCTGAAGCGACACGAGCCGTGACGCCTGCTGAACTCGGGGATGCACTCGCCGAAGGGACCAGCGCCGATGTCCCGTTCGTCATCGACGTTCGCATCGACCGTGACGAAGAGATGGTCGAGTCCCTCCAGTCGTCGTTCTACAAAGAAGTCGGCGGACTGCACGAATGACGTCCCAGACACGGGTTAGCAAAGAATATAAATCAACCACGGAACACACACTGATATGACAATGACAGATACGACGGTGCTTGTCACTGGTGGAACCGGCTTCCTCGGCTCGTATGTGGTCGAGGACCTCATCGAACACGGCCACGACGTCGTCGCCTACGACCTCTCGACGGACGACCACATCCTATCGAAGTTGGGTGTCGCCGACGACGTGACCATCCGGCGCGGTGATGTCTCCGAGGCGACGGATGTGATTCGTGCCGTCAAAGAGACGGGGACGACACACATCGTTCACCTCGCGGCACTGCTGACGAACACAGCACGGGACAACCCGCGGGCTGGCCTCGATGTCAACATCAGGGGGACGAACAACGTCTTCGAGGCCGCACGCACCCTCGACGACCAGATCGAGCGTGTCACCTGGGCCTCCAGCGCGGCGGTGTACGCGCCGCCACACAACTACGCCGCCGAGTACGTCGACGAGAGCGAACTCGTCTATCCTGACACGCTCTACGGCGCGACCAAGGAGTACAACGAACATCAGGCCCGTGTCTACCACGAGGACTACGGTGTTGACCACGTTGGACTCCGTCCGACAGTCGCGTACGGCCCCTACCGCGAAACCGGTGGGTCGGCGTTCCTCGCAAACATCATCGAGAAGCCGGCACTCGGCGAACCGTTCAGCGTCGAGTACGGTGATCAGGTGATCGACTGGCAACACGCCCGCGATATCGCACAGGCGTTCCGGAAAGCAACGTTCGTTGACGAGGACGACCTCAGCCAGCGCATCTACAACGTCCGCGGCGTCCTTGCGACTATCCGTGAAGCCGCCAACGCTGTCCGGGAAATCGTCCCGGACGCCGACCTCGATGTCTCCGACGAGGGCGAACTCCCCTGGACGCAGAATCTCGATATGACTGCCGCACAAGAGGACCTCGGCTACGAGGTCGAGTACGACCTCGAATCCGGGTTCCGGTCCTACATCAACACGCTCCGGGAAGAGAACGGGCTCGAATCGCTCTGACACTGGCCCGCCGGCTGTGTGCGTGCTTCCGAACAGGAGTGGCTGCGAGCGTGTTTGCCTCATTGTATCAGGGTGAACCCGGTGTTTGATTAGGGACCTCCGTGTACGCACAGGTGATGTACGAGCGCGACTTCATGGAAGGAACGCGTGGCACCATGCCGTCGACTGGGAAGAGCGGATCGACGTCCAGCGGATGCGACGCGAGCGCAAAGAGCGAGCCCTCGACCGACTGCAGGACTCCGAAATGGGGTCGATGCTGCTTATCAATGACCCGAATGTCCGGTACGTCACTGGGCTGGCGATGACCGGTGGGAGCGGGGCAGATCACTACACGCTCCTGACCGAAGACGGCGACGTAGTCCACTGGGACACTGCGGACCACGCATCGAACCAGCGGTTCAACTGTCCCTGGCTCGACGATATCCGGTATGCCTGTCCCGGACTCGGCAACGTTCCCCGGGCGTCAGGCAGCGCTTCCGCGCGCGACTGGCTCAAAGACAAGATGGCCGAGACGGTGTACACCGCCATGGAAGAGTACGGTGTCGATCGGGAGCCGATGGGTATCGACGTGGGGAACGGGACACTCATCGAGAAGTTCGAGGACCGCGGCGTCGATGTCGACACCAGTGCAGCGACCGATATCATGCTCGACGCGCGGAAGACCAAAACCCGCGACGAGGTCGAGTGTCTGCGACAGGTCGCTGCTATCTGTGAGGCAGGCTTCCAGAGGATTACGGAGAGTGCGAAGCCAGGCAAGCGCGAATCGGAAGTCTGGGGCGACACGGTCGGCGAACTCTGGGGCCACGGCGCGATGGCCCAGGGCGGCTACGTGACCTCTGGTCCGAACACCTGGCCGAAACATCAGGCGAACACGACCGACCGAATGATCCGGCCGAACGACCTCGTCTACGCGGATTTCTACAACATCGGCTATCTGGGCTATCGCTCCTGTTACTACCGGACGTTCAGCATGGGTGAACCGACGCAGGCACAGAAAGACGCCTACGAAAAGGCGCGTGACGACCTCTACGACGTCCTCGAACGAATCGAGCCGGGGGCCACGACCGACGAGATCTGCAAAGGATTCCCCGACAGAGAGGGTGAGCATATGGACTGGTACGACGCCGACGAGTTCTGGCAGATGACGACCAACCACTGGGCCCATGGGCTGGGGCTACAGCTCTACGAGACGCCGCTCATCTGGCGCGGGCTCTCGCCGGACCACCCGATCGAAATCGAGGAGGGCATGACGATGGCTGTCGAGACGATGCAGCCCGCGGAGCGACAGGGCGTCCGCGTCGAAGAGATGGTCGTTGTCCGCGAGAACGGCGTTGAGATCCTCAGCGAATGGCCCGTTTCGGAGATCACGCGGATAGACTACTGACTGGCAGGCATCTTGGCCGGTCTCACGCACTGTCTGGTCGCCGGCGTGCCACTACCGTTAAGTCGGTCGCGCCGTTACGGAAATTTATGCAACTGGGAACAGGCCTGTTTACCTGTCAGCAGCGCCCGGACGACGACCGCGAAACCAGCGATATTTACGACGAAATGCTCGAACTGGGGGAAGTTATCGACAACGCGGGTCTCGATAGCGCCTGGGTCTCAGAGCATCACTTCCTCGACGACGACTATCTGTCGGGCGTCACACCGGCGCTTGGGGCGTTAGCCGCAGTCACCGACGACATCGAAATCGGGTCCTGCATCGCACTCGCGCCGCTGTACGATTCGATCCGGCTCGCCGAGGATATCGCAACGGTGGACCAGATCTCCGGTGGCCGAACGACGCTCGGGATGGCAATCGGGTCCAACGTCTCCGAGTTTGACGCCTTCGGGATTCCTGACGACGAACGGGCCGAGCGGCTAGCCGATACGGTCGACACACTTCGAGGGGCCTGGTCTGACGGGCCGCTCGGCTACGAGCCGGAATTCCATGACATCTCGTCGGACGTCACTGTGACACCGAAGCCTGCACACGACGTTCCCCTCATGCTCGGTGGGGCGTCGCGGCCTGCCGTCCGGCGAGCCGCCCGGACCGCTGACGCATGGTGTGCCCCGTCGTCGCTGTCAGTCGATGGCGTCCGCAAGCGCGTCGAGGACATCCGTAACGTCCGTGACGACGAGGATATCGAGGGCGACTTTCAGGTGTACGTCCTCCAACACGGGTTCGTCGGAGACTCCCGCGAGGACGCGTGGGAGCGGATGCGCGACGGCTACCTCTACATCCAGCGCCGGTACGAGGAGATATTCTCCGGCGAGACCGTTGCGGAACTGGACGAAGACCGCAAACAGGAACTCAAAGAGCAGGCTATCTTCGGGACACCCGATCAGGTCACCGAAGAACTCGAAACGTACCGCGAGGCGCTGGGCGACGACATACACTTCATCTTCCGGACGTATCACCCGGGAACCGGAACGCAGGAGATGGCCGAGTGTATCCGGCGGCTGGGTGAAGAGGTGCAGCCGAAGGTCAGCTAAGGACTGGCACGTCGTGTCGGTGACTGCCGAGACGCCAGACGCAGTCCGGACCGAAGGGGCTGAGACACCATGAGCGCCAGTGAGTCCCTCGGTACCGCCCGTGTGGTCCGGCACCGTGTGAACACCAATACTTATTTCCCCTGATGAAAAACCGGTTGAATGAGTATGGACATCGAAGCGTTCTTCGAGAACATGCCGTTTGCCGACCTGCTCGATATCGAAATAACCACAGTCGACAACGGGTACGCCGAAGGGCATATCCAAATGCGCGAAGAGCTGTCGTGGAACGAAGAGCAGATAATGGCCCACGGCGGCGTCACGTTCACGCTCGCAGACACCGTTGGTGGGGCCGCTCTGGTGTCGCTCGTCGACCAGCCGGTGCCGACCATCGATATGCGCATCGATTACCTCGAAGCCGGGACAGGGGACCTCCGAGCAGAGGCGGATGTGGTTCGCCACGGCGGTGACGTTGGCGTCGTCAGCGTCGAAGTGTACGCTGAAGACGGCACACAGGTCGCGGACGCACGCGGCGTCTACAAGACGGGGTAGCGCAACCAGACGGGGTCGCTCAACTGCAGCGACTGCACAGCTTCCGACACTGTCACAGCCACTTGAATCCAATGTCAGATTCACTCACAGCACTCGACGAGGTACGGTACGAACCGAGCGAGACGTTCGTGACCGAGAGCAACGTCTACGCGTTCATGCAAGCGCACGGCATCGAGACCTTCGAAGACTCCACAGACGGACGGTCACCGATATCGACGGTGAGCCGGCGTCCGGACTTGACTGGTTCTGGGACGAGATAGTCGACTATCTCGACCTGGAGTTTTACGAGGCGTACGAGCAAGTCCGCGATGACACAGATGGTCCGCAGTTCACGGACTGGTACGTCGGTGGGGAACTCAACATCGCGCACAACGTCGTCGACCGTCACGCGGCCCCAGATTCAGAGACCCGAGATACCGTCGCGACAATCTGGGAGGGTGAAAACGGGACAGTCCGTAAAATAACCTATCACGAACTCCACCAACAGGCCAATCGCGTCGCCAATGCACTCGAAGAGCGCGGTGTCGGACCCGGTGACACCGTCGGGCTGTACATGCCGATGGTCCCGGAAATCGTCCCATTGCTGTATGGCTGTTTCAAAGTAGGTGCGATTGCCGTCCCTATCTTCTCCGGCTTCGGGGTCGACGCGACAGCAACTCGCATCGAAGACGCCGAGTGTTCAGTCCTGTTCACCGGTGATGGTTTCTACCGCCGGGGAAGCGAAATCGACCTGAAGTCGGCCGCAGACGAGGCTATCGAAGCGGCGGGCCACGTAGAGCACACAATCGTCTACAATCGGCTGGGTTCTCGGGAATCCACTCTCTCGTGGGACCCCGCTCGTGACGAATGGTGGGCGGATGCAGTCGGTTCCCAAACTGCCGACTACGAGACCCAGTCGCTCCCCGCCGACCACGAGTCGATGCTGCTGTACTCATCTGGGACAACAGGCAAACCGAAGGGCATCGTCCACACGCACGCCGGCGGGCTCGTCCAGCCGGCGAAGGAAATCTTCTTTTCGTTCGACCACAAGCCCGCAGACCGGTTTTTCTGGGTCTCGGACATCGGCTGGATGATGGGGCCGTGGACGCTGATCGGCAATCACGCCCACGGTGGCACCGTCTTCCTGTATGAGGGGGCCCCCGACTATCCCGAGCCGGACCGGTTCTGGGAAATGATCGACACCCACAATCTGTCGGTGTTCGGGATTTCACCGACGGCGATCCGTTCGCTACAGAAACACGGCGACGAGTGGCCGGATGGGCACGACCTTTCGACGTTGCGCCTGCTGGGTTCAACTGGCGAGCCGTGGGACCCGGACTCCTGGGAGTGGTTTCTGGAGAACGTCGGCGACGGCACGACACCGATTATGAACATCTCCGGCGGAACGGAGATATTCGGCTGTTTCCTGCAACCGACGCCGCTGCATTCGCTGAAGCCGGGGACGCTTGGTGGTCCGGCGCTCGGCATGGACATCGACATCGTCGATGCACAAGGGGAATCCGTTGCCGAAGCCAACGAGAAGGGGTATCTGGTCTGTCAGTCGTCAGCACCGTCGATGACAAAGTCGCTGTGGAGCGGTGACGAGCGGTACCTCGAAGAGTACTGGTCGCGGTTCGGCGATATGTGGGACCACGGCGACTGGACACAGAAAGACGAGGACGGCTTCTGGTTCTTACACGGTCGGTCGGACGACGTGCTCAACGTCGCCGGCCGGAAGGTCGGCCCGGCCGAGGTCGAGAGCGCACTCATCGAACACGATGCGGTCAACGCCGCTGTTGCCATCGGTGCGGACGACAAAACGAAGGGGACCGCGGTTGTCACATACGTCATCCTCAACGAGGAGTACGAGGCGTCAGACGACCTTCGAGAGACGTTGCGCGCGCAGGTCGGGACCGCGCTCGGCAAGCCGTTCCGACCGCGTGAACTCCACTTCGTCGACGCGTTCCCGAAGACCCAGTCGGGAAAGATTGTCCGTCGAATCGTTCAGAACGTCTACGAGGGGACAGCACTGGGGGACCTCTCGAGTATCGAAAACCCCGACGCGATCGACGAAATCGACAACGCGCGCTGAGATAATTCCTGATCTGGTTGCGACTGTCTACAGATACAGGCAAACGCGAGGACGTCGCCGATCTCGCTACGATACTATCGAACCGCGGCGGCGGACGGAAGCGCGGCCGGGTCTAGCTAAAACTCACACCGACATCGTGCATATCCTCGTTGTATCGAGCGATATTGATGAGCAGTGGCGTCAGACTCTCGACCTCCGTAGCGTTCGATAGCGGCCCAGCAGGGATCGGTCGGACGCCCGCAAGGTCATCAGTTAGCGTCACGACTCGTTCACTGACCGCCGGGTCGTCCGCGACCACCAGCGTATCCACATCGAGCGTGGCCTCCAGATCCGCTAGCCGGTCCGCGGCGAGGTTGTGGAACGCGCCGGCCACTGGAACAGATTCAGGGGCTCGCTCCGCGACAAACTCAGTAACGCTCCCTGTCGACGGTGGTCGGTAGTGAAGTCCATCCCCATCGCCGTTCATTCCGACGGCGGGGCTAATGAGCAGTTGGTCTGAGAGCACGTCATCTTCTGCCAGTGCTTCAACTGTATCGCCGACGTGGTGTGGCGGAATAGCCAGGATAACCACGTCTGCACCGGCCGCAGCGCTACTGTTGTCTGTCCCGTTGATTCCAGTCTCGACGCCGTGCTCGGACAGTCGTTCTTCGTACGTGCTCGCTCGCTCGGTGGCTTTCGCAGCGTCCCGCGAGCCGATCGTAATCGTGTGGTCCGTGTCCGAGGCAAACTGCATTGCGAGCCCCTCACCGATGTCACCAGTACCGCCCAGTATTGCTAACTCCATGCGCTTGCATAACGCCCCTTGAAACAAGAAGGTTTGTCCTGTCACGCGAATCGCTGACTACCATCGTTGCTGCCGGCAGACGAGAGCCGAGCGCGTCAGCAATGTGAAGACCACCCAGTGCCAAACGCGAACGGTTATTCGACCCAGACTGTCTTTTTGTTGACGAACTCTTTGATTCCCATCTCCGAGAGTTCACGGCCGTAGCCGGCGTCTTTGATGCCGCCGAACGGGACCCGCGGATCTGATTTGGTCATCTCGTTGATGTAGACACAGCCCGCGGAGACCTCTCGTGCCAGCCGCTGGCCGCGTTCCCGGTCCGCAGTCCAGAGGCTCGCACCCAGCCCGAAACGGGTGTCGTTCGCGACTGCGATTGCTTCTTCCGCATCGGCAACCTCGTAGACGGTCGCCACTGGTCCGAACGTCTCCTCTGTGTCGGCAGGGCATCCTGAAGGGACATCAGTCAGTACTGTCGGTGGGTAGAACGCGCCGGTCCGGTCAAGCGGCTCGCCCCCGGTCAACAGCGTTGCTCCGGCGTCGACGCTGGCCTGTACCTGGTCGTGGAGTTCGGCCATGAGGTCAGGGTCGGCCTGTGGACCGACATCAGTTTCGTCGGACATCGGGTCGCCGACAGTGAGGTCTTCGAAGGCAGCGACGAGTCGATCAACGTACTCATCGTAGACGTCTGTGTGAACAATAAAGCGCTTGGCGGCGATACACGATTGGCCACCGTTGAGCGTCCGTGCTTGTACCCCAGTTTCGAGGGCCGCATCGAGGTCTGCGTCGTCAAGGACGATAAACGGGTCAGACCCACCGAGTTCCAGTACGGTCTTTTTCAGGTGTTTGCCGGCGGTTTCGGCGACGGCACGGCCAGCAGGGCCACTTCCGGTCAACGTCGCCGCACGGACACGGTCGTCTGCGAGGATGCCGTCAACGTTACTGGAGCCAACCATCAGCGTCTGGAACGCGCCGTCAGGATAGCCGGCTTCAGCAAACACTTCGTCAAGTGCGAGCGCACAGCCGGGGACGTTTGAGGCGTGTTTGAGGAGGCCAACGTTGCCGGCAGTGAGATAGGGTGCAGCAAAGCGAATGACCTGCCAGAAGGGGTAGTTCCAGGGCATCACTGCAAGCACTGGTCCGAGCGGGTCATGGACTGTCTTTACCTCTGTCCCCGGTGGACTGGGGTGGTGCTCCTCGGAGAGATACTTGTGTGCGTATTCGGCGTAATGGTCACACGCCCAGGCACACTTTTCGACTTCAGCGACGGCCTGAGTGATGGGTTTGCCCATCTCCCGGGTCATCAGCTCTGCGTACCGCTGTTTGTTCTCCCGGAGGACCTCACCGGCGTTTACGAGCAATTGCTCGCGCTCACGCAACGGGACATCGCGCCATTCCTCGAACGTCGCTGCGGCTCGGTCCAGTTTTCGTTCGACCGTGTCGTCATCATCCGGGTCATACACGTCTAGCCGCTCACCCGTAGCGGGATTGACTGCTTCCATACCGGTTCAGTCTTCGGCGTCACACGTACATTAATCTTTACTGACCTAACTAATCTGATAGACGACAGCGTTAGCTTTTATATTCATAGGTCAGAAATGTGCTGATGATGTACAAGCACGTAGCCCTGTTAGTCAGACAGGACGGCATGTCTCACGAGGAGTTCGTCGACTACTGGCAGACCAATCACACGCCGATTGCAAAGGACATCGAGGGCGTGGTTCGCTACCAGCAAGTCCTTCCAACAGAACCAGCACACGCCGAATTCGACGGACTGGCGGAGCTGTACTTCGAGACGCTTGCGGACCTGCACGAGGCGCTGGGTAGTCCCGGCTCCCGTGACTATGACCCCACGAAAGCGGTCGCCGCGAAGGCCCGCGAGGACGTGAACAACTTCCTTGCTGTCGAGGAGCGGCCGCGTATTATCGGCGAAGAGATCGTCCAGAAAGACGAGGTCGACGGCGACACCGACGGCCTCTACAAGCACTCGGCGTTTCTCGTCCGGCAGGACGACATGACACACGATGAGTTCGTCGACTACTGGCAGAGCAACCATACGCCGATTGCCCGCGAAATCGAGGGCGTCGTCAAGTACAATACGGTCATCCCCACTGACCCCGAGAACGCCGAGTTCGACGGCGTCGCCGAACTCTACTTTGACGACCTCGAGAAGCTATACGACGCGCTCGGCAGCGAAGGGTCGCGGGATTACGCGCCCGACAAAGGGAAAGCGAAAGCGGCACGCGAGGACGTGGATAACTTCTTGGCTATCGACGAGCGGCCCCGGTTTATCGGCCAGGAACAGCTCGTCCAGGACGAGGGGTAGCATGCCCGACTACGAGGAGCAAGTCACGGAGGCGTTCCCGGAACTCGACTACATCTCGTCGGACAGCCTCCGCAGCAACGTCATCGAGGCGTGGACACTCGCGCTCGACCGAGGTGGCTGGCGCGACATTACCGATATCCCCTACGCCTGGAACATCCACGAAGTAACCAACGTCAGGCACGTCCGCGGTGTCACCAGAATCGCACGGGAATCCGCTATCGAGCAGCAGGAGTTCCACGGTGCCGACCCCGATATGGACGTCATCGTGGCAGCCACACTACTCCACGACGTCGGAAAGTGCTACGAGTACGTCGACTTCGTCGAGGACGAGAAGCTACTCGACCCGGACCCGAAATACGCAACCGAAGAGGTCCCACACTCCCTGTCGGGCTATGCACTCGCACACGAGGTCGGCTGTCCGCTGGCGGTCCAACGAGCGATTCCGCACTTTATCGGCGAGATCCCGACGCGGACACTGGAAGCCGAACTCGTCAAGAGTGCGAACTCCGCGTCCTCGAACGCGATTACCCAGTCAACGATGGGCATCACGCTGCAGGAGTGGGTCGATGAGTATTCCCAAACGTAGCCACTGGCGCGAACGATAGCGCTCTGCCACAGCGTCGACCGGCGAAACTAGTCCCTACGAGGCTTTCATTTTGAGTTTTCAATGGATTTCTACGCCCCCAACCAGCATTTACATCTAAATACACCGAAAATATTCTCATACATCAATAATTCCTTGCCATAAATGTCCCTAGAGGAGCCTGGTTTCGAAAATTCTCGTCAAAAGAATGATTAAGACAATTATTCATGTGGAAGTGCGGAGAAATACCACTCTTTCGAGTGTATATACACATATCGAGGGTATGCTGCGGCTTATGCGCTGAATTCGATGTACGATTTGATAGTATCCGGCGACTTCTCGAATGCGTCTGCAAACCCCGACACCGAGCACTGGGTCGTCATGATAGACGCAAGGAACCAGTCCGGGTATTCTGCAAGTGTGTTACGAGCGCGTTTGTAATGCCGGACGTTAGAGTTCACGCTCCCGAGCAACGCTTTGTTCTGGAGGACCAACTGCCTGTGAAGCGCTCCACCGTTGACAGTAAATTCCCAGTCCTCAGGGATGCCGAGGAGGACGCCGACTCCGTTCGCACCGAGTGCCTCGACCGTCGAAAACGCGTGTTTTGCATGCCCTGTCGCCTCGAACACCAGATCCATCGGCTCGTGGACATCGGGTATCTCGTCGACGGCCGTCTGTCGAGAATTAACGTAGGTAGCCCCCAGTTCCTCGATAATGTCGATGGTCGGGTCCGGCCGTTCACGACGGCCGAGACAGTACGTCCGCTCACACCGGTCTGCAAGCATCGCCAATGTGAGCAGTCCTAGCGGTCCGTTTCCGAGGACGAGTCCGGCAGCATTCTGCCACTCGAAGGTCGACCTGGAACGCTGTGCCAACTCGAGTGCCTTTTCGGCATTGCTGATCGGTTCGACCAGGAATCCGACATCCGCCAGCGATTCCGGGATCGGGACGAGAAACGATGCGGGTGTGGTGAAGTACTCGGCCATGTAGCCGTGCGCCCCCGCAATCCCCCGTTCGACATACTCACCTGGTGGAGCCATATCGGGCTCGTTGTTCTCGAAGAACCGACTCGACGTGTTTGCGGGCCGCCGGACTGTCGGGACGACAATCTCTCCCTCGTTCAGCGCGGTCCCGTTCGAGGACTCCACGACGCCGACGGCCTCGTGGCCCAGTATCTGGTAGTCGCTGCCCTCGGGAAACTCGCCATGTGATCCCGATAGCACCTCAAAGTCCGTTCCGTCGATGCCAACACGGAGCGTCCGCACGAGCACCTCTCCCTCGTCCGGTTCCGGGCGCTCGATGTCGATGCGTTCTGGCCGAGTCTTCCCCCGCTTGACAGCGATTGCATCCATTGTTGTAGGTATCCCCGTGAGTGAAACGCACCATCCATCAACAGTTGAATGTTTCGACCAATAGATAGAGGGACTTCGGCGAAATTATTTCGTATTACGAAAAGCTGTGAGGATGCGGGAAGCATACTGAACGACAGCGGTGTGAACGGCAAGTGGATGAGAAAGAACCGATGCAGCACCGCTACAGTACGATATGTGCATATTTAGGAGGGCCAGGTTCAGGTGAGTGAATTAGAATAATATGTGTACGGCTGTTATTTCGCTCACCACTCGCTCTCAAATGGTTTCGCTAAAAGAAATACCCTATCTCGGATAAAAATTTTTGTTGGGATATGTATGGCATTGCTGAAACTGCCGTCGGTCAGCTAGGACTGGAGTTGCTGCGGCTGTACTGAACATTGCTGATTCCAGGCTATATTGATAATGGCCGTGAACACGAATGGCTGACGAATGACTCAGATTTGCTCCGCATTGAGTTGCCTGACGGCGCTCAGAATCATCCCGGGGACATCCTCCTGTAACCGCTTCCCGCTCAGCCGTTCAGCGTGTCCTGCCACGTACACGGCTGCGGTTGTAGACTGGTCCTGAATCGGAACCGCGACGCAGTTTACGTCTGGATACTGCTCGCGACGCTCGAACGCGATACCTCGGTCCCGGATATTGTCGAGTTCGGCAGTGAGCGTCTGGCGATCCGTAATCGTGTTCTCGGTCATTGCAGGCAGACCAGTGTGGTCTAAAATAGCATCGACCGCCTCTGGGTCGGTCGCCGCGAGGATTGCCTTTCCCGGAGCGCTGCAGTGAAAACACGGGGAGTTTACGTGTCTCGGAGAGTCGTCAACAGCGGTGTGATAGACGTCGGCAATTTGCTTTTCGCACTTGATAACCAGTCCGGCAGACTCGCCGGTCGTCGCTGATATCTGGTCTATCTGGGGCTTCGTGTCGTGGTAGATGGGTGCCTGAGATTTAACGTGTTCGCCGATATCGGCAAACTGTAACGTCAGCTGATAGTTTCCTGTACTCTTTGTAACGTAGCCTGACTGCAACAGCGTATTCAGGTGCTTGTATGTCGTACTCCGAGTGTACCCGAGTTGCTCGGCCACCTCTGAGACGCCAAGCGGCCCGTCGGCGTCTCTGAGCACGTCGACGATGGCGAACGTCTTCATCGGTGCCGAAAGTGTTGCTGTCTCAGTTTTATCGGGCATAAGATTACTACTCCCGTCTATAGCTTAAGTTTTTATTATTATGAAACGATCGTTACCAGTCGGCGACGCTACCGTCCTCGTGCCGCCATATCGGGTTGTGCCAGTCGAGATCGGCCTCTGCCTTCTCCCGAACGACATCTAGTGCTACGTCGATACCCAGTCCCGGGCCATCCAGCGTCTTCAGGTAGCCGTCGTCGAACGCAAACGGGTTCGAATTCAGCAGATCGTGTGCGGGACTGGTCGTCTCAGAGTGGACGTCGAACCCCTGATCCTGGACTAACAGGTTCGGAACGACCGTATCCACCTGGATCGACGCAGCCAGCGCAATTGGACCCAGTGGGCAGTTCGGTGCAATGGCGACGTCGTGTGACTCCGCCATGTTAGCAAGTTTGACCATCTCTGAAATACCGCCTGCGTGAGAGACATCGGGCTGAATCACGTCAATCGCCCCCGTTTTGAGGAGGTCTTTGTAATCCCATCTCGAGTACAGTCGCTCACCTGCTGCGATTGGTGCGCGTGTCTGTGCCGCGATGTTCGGAAGGTGTTCGATGTTCTCGGGAAGCACTGGCTCTTCGATGAACATCGGTTCGACGGATTCGAGGCGGTTGGTGAGGGTCTTGGCCATCGATTTTGATACTCGGCCTCTGAAATCGATCCCGAGATCCACTCGGTCGTCCACCGCTGTTCGAACGTGCTGAATCCGTTCTGTGATCTCGTCGAGCGACGCCTTCGTTTCGATGAACCGGGTCTGATTCGTCGCATCCATTTTGAGTGCGGTGTAGCCGGCCTCGGCTAACCGCGTCGCTTCTGCAGCGACATCCTCCGGCCGGTCACCGCCGATCCACTTATACACTCTAACCTTATCACGGCTCTTCCCACCCAACAGTTCGTACACAGGTGCACCGAAGTGTTTCCCCTTGATATCCCAGAGCGCCTGATTGATACCAGCGATGGCAGACATCAGGATCGGTCCGCCGCGATAGAACCCGCCACGGTACAGCGCTTGCCAGTGGTCCTCGATTCTAAACGGGTCCTTCCCGATGAGATACTGGTCCAGCATCTCCTCGACCGCCGCTCGAACTGTTTTCGCTCTCCCCTCGATGACGGGCTCACCCCACCCCAGAACTCCGGTGTTGGTTTCTAGTTTCAGGAAGACCCAGCGGGGAGGGATTTCGAACAGTTCGTATCCGGTGATTTGCATACTGCCGCATCGTATCCGGAGTGTGATTAACCTTCATGATATAATCTGCATAATCCAGCTCCCACTGGGTTTACATATCGGTTGTGCGGCTGTGTATCGTGACGGTCGTCACCGCTGTCAGCTATCGACAGGACTCCAGAGGGCGGAAAAGAGACCAGTGTGAGTTAGCCGTTTCAATTCGTTGCTTCTCATCGGTGATCGATACGTGCCCTTCGCTAGGGTTGCTGGTGTAGCCCGCTACCCCAGCGCACTCCACTCGATATGTTTCGAGAGTTCCGGTGGATCGTCCGGATTGTATCCCTTCTTGACGGCCGTCTTGTACGTGAGCGATTGCAGGATCTTCAACGGGACTATCGGGTGGTCCGGTGATCGGGACGGGAGTTTGATTGAGATGTCTCCACCGTAGTCGTTCGTCGGCCGCCGCAGGACAATTGTGATCACTCCGGCGTCGCGTAGCTTTGAAACGACCTCGCTGGTCAACGATGACTTCGATTCTCGGGTCGCAATGACGAGTGCCGGCTCACCGGCAGCGTTTGCGATGGGACCGTGGCTGATTTCCGGTGTCGGGAGTGCTGTCGTATGCAACAGTGCACCCTCGCCGAACTTCGTCGCCGCCTCGCCTGCAAGCCCATATTCGATCCCCTGTCCGAGAGTGTAGAGTGTCTTGGCCTCCGCGAGGACAGCGACGGCTGCCTGAAAGTCCTGGTCGATGACGTTCCGGCATGTGCGTTGCAGTTCGTTCGGTGTGTACTCACTGTATTTGCTTTCGAGCAGCGAGAACGTCAGCATCAACGCGGCATCGACTGTTTTGGTAGCAAGGACTGCTTTCTCGGTCCCCGCCGGCGTGACGAGGATCTCGTCCGCTACAGACCCCAGCGTCGAATCGGCGCTGTTTGTAATACCGATAACGACTGCACCTCCCTCTTTTGCTCGGCGAGCGGCTGTAACGGTTTCAGACGTTTCGCCGGACTGGGAGTAGGCGACGACAACCGTTTCCTCAGTAATCGGCGGACCGGCGAACAGATATTCTGACGCGGCGTGCGCCGTTGCATCGATGCCGCTCTGGAAAGACGCATACTGACCGATCACGCCGGTCCAGTACGAGGATCCACAGCCGATGAAGTGGACTCGGTCAGCGTGTGCAATACGCTCGCGTGGCTCGGAAAGGTCGTGCGTGCTCAGTTCGAAATCGTTCAGTCGGTCGATACCGGAACGGATCTCGTCGTAGATGCGTGTGTGGTCATGTTTTGATGTTCATGGGACGGCACTGTGGTCAGTTGTTTCAGCGACAACGCCGGCAGAGGCTTCGGTCAGCCAGCAACTGTCTGACTGACCGAAGCCTCTCTGCGATCACTTAGATTACCAATTGATGGCAGTGTATTATAAAACCACACGATAGGTATTTGTGATAGTCCACAGGAACACAGTGTTACGAAGAATATCCTAAACAATTAATTATATATACTACATGGGTCGTTGGTGATAGCATATGTCAGACAGTAGTTTGCGGAGTGGCAAGCGACGTCGCTTCATCAAAAGCGCCGGAGCGGCAACAGTCACGCTGCTCGCGGGCTGTGGCAGCAACGGAAGTTCAGAGAGTACCTCCGGGGATGGCGGGGACGGCGACTCCGGCGCGAGCACCGGGGAGCAATCGAACGATATAACCACCCTCACAGTCCGTCACTTCGTCAATGACCACATTGAGACGTTCTACGAGAAGCACAATCCCATACTGAAGAAAGAACACGGGATCAGCGTGGATTTCGAGACGATGGGCTGGGGCGTCGCTCGGAAGAAGCAAAACAACAGTATCTCCACCCGGACCGGTCCGGACGTCGAAGAGATCGCATCGACGTGGATGCCACAACAGGTCAATTCCGACGGCTGGATGGACCTCGAAGAAGCCGGCGTCTCGATGCCGACAGACAATATCTACGAGTCACCGCTTCAGATCGGTAAATTCGACGGCGTCCGGGCTGGGTTCCCCTGGTTCTGGGGACCCCGCGGACACATTTATTATAAATCGCTGTTCGAGGAAGCCGGTATCGATGGCCCTCCGTCGACCTGGGACGAACTCGCGAATGATGCGTCGAAGTACAACACGCAGGCCGAAAAGTGGGAACAGGAAGGCTACAACACGAGATACCTGTTCGGCATTCCGGGGGCGAACAACTGGGCAGTCGTCCAGTACTATATGATGCTCATCTGGCAAAACGGCGGGAGCGTGATCGACGGGTCCAAGCCGACATTCGACAGTGACGCGGCGGTGGAGGCGCTGAATTTCTACAAGGACCTGTCGACGACGCACAAGGCGTCCCCACAGGCGTCAGTCGAGTGGAACGGCGTTGCACGGAACAACGCGTTTAGCAGCAAACGGATAGCCTCGACGTGGCAGGGGCTCAGAGTAGCAAACGATATCGACGCCGAACTCGGCGTCGGCAAGCCGCCGGCCGGTCCCCGGGGAGAGTCGTCGACCTTCTTCGGAGTGAACCTCATGGGCATCCATCCCTGGACGAAGAAGAAGAGCGAAGCCGCGACGTTCATCGAGTATCTGATGCAGCCGGGGGTCAACGCAGAACTCGCGAAGGGCTCTGGCTTCTTGCCGACGATCAAGAGTAGCTTCGAGCAAGACGCCTTCCAGGGTGAGCTGTATCAGTCCTTCAGTGAAGACGTTCTGAACAACACAAACGCCAAGACAGCGCCGCAAGTCGTGGGCTGGGGTGATGTCTCCGGAGCGATCAAGGGGGCTGTCACGAAGGTACTCACGAAGGCAGCAACGGACTCCTGGTCCGAAGGCGATACCGAGAAGGCACTCCAACAGGCTGCGATGCAGGCAGAAAACGCGCTTCAAGGATAACCTCGGAAAACAGGCGTTTCAGTGTGGTTCTGTGCTTGTCCGGTCGAATAGCTACTATAGTAACAATTGAAACGATGTACACACTTATCGCACTGCCGTCGTGCGATCAGGTGTGCATTGATTTTCAATGGCTACTATAGCTTTGTGTCGGGACCGTGTCACTCTAGCGTCGTGCAGAACGGTTAAATACATTGCATAATAATCGATTGTGTATGCTCCTGTCCGCGTACCAGCGAGTCAGACGTCGACTCCCAGCGGTTCATATCCCATACGTTAGCTCGTTACCTGCAAGCCAGCGCTTCGGACTCAAGCTCATTGCCCCGGCTCTGGCAATGATGCTTCTCGTCCACGGGATTCCAGTCATCCTCGGGTTCGTTATGAGCTTCTACGAGTTCCCGTCGCTCAGATACACTGACTGGTTCCGCCCAGAGACGTTCGTCGGGCTTGACCACTTCGCGAAGGTCTTCCAGAAGGATACGATCTATGGCGCACAGTTCTGGAACTCGCTCAAAGTCACCATTCTGTACACGGTTGGCTCGGTCGTAGGGACGTACGTTCTCGGGCTCGTCACCGCACTCACCCTCGATAAGCAATTCCGGGGGAAGCTTGTCGCGAGGACCGTGATTCTGATTCCGTACGTGACACCGGTTGTCGTCACGCTTCTCACCTGGCGGATGATGTTCCGGAGCGATACTGGAGTCATCAACGCGTTACTCCGGCAGGCCGGACTCATCGAGGGGTCCCTGTTCTGGCTGCTGGGTCCAAACTCACTGTACGCGATAATCATCGCGAACGTCTGGCGGAACTTCCCGTATGCGGCGATCATGTTGTACGCCGGACTGCAGTCGGTACCGGAGCAGTTGTACGAGGCTGCAGAGATAGACGGGGCCGGCCGGTGGGGGAAACTGCGGTACGTGACGCTGCCACAGTTGAAGCCCGTCTCTGCCGTCATTCTGCTGCTGTTGATCCTCTGGACCTTCATCAACTTCCCCGTCCCGTATATTTTGCTGGGAGGGTCACCGAGCGAATCGGGGAACGTCCTGATGTTGCTCATCTACTCCTTTGGCTTCAAACAGAGTGCGTACGGGATCGGGTCCGCGCTCAGCGCGATGCTGTTCCTGTTCTCTATGACCATCGCATACGTCTATTACAAGCGCGTTGTGGCGTCTAGCTACGACGGAGGGGCTATCTGAGATGCTCAGTTCGCTCATGGCTGCTGTCGGGTCAGAAAGTACGATGGTGCCCGACGAAATGCGGCTGACTGCCGATGGTAAAGAGCTCGTGTACCAACTGCTCTGGCGCTCCGTGCTCATCCTTGTTCTCATATTCGCGATATTCCCCGTCTGGATGATGTTCACGACGTCGTTCAAAACCCGCGATGAAGTGCTGCAACTCGGGCTCGACATAATTCCGGCGGACCCCTATGTCCAGAACTACTTCCTGATGTTCCAGCGGTTCCCGCTCGTCGACTACTACGTTAACAGCCTGGTCATTTCGAGCGTGACAACAGTTCTTTCGCTGCTCATCGGTGGACTGGCTGCCTACTCGTTGTCGCGATATGAGTTCCCTGGCAAGGAGAAATTCGAGATGGGGGCACTCGCAACGCAGATGATCCCCGGAGTACTCATCCTCATCCCGATGTTTCTGTTGTTCATCGTCATGGACCAGTCGGCGAACGTTCCGATGAAAGACACGTACCATGGAATGATATTCCTCTATACGACGTTTACCGTCCCGTTCACCATCTGGATGCTTCGTGGGTACTTCGACACGATACCGACCGCGCTGGAGGAAGCCGCGCGGATCGACGGCTGTACGCGGACACAGGCCCTGTTCCGCGTCGTCATGCCGCTTGCAGCACCGGGCCTGGCTGCGACTGGGATGTTCGTGTTCCTGCTCGCGTTCAACGAGGTGCTTTTCGCGTCGGTCCTGGCGACCGACAACGTCACGCCGTTCTCCATTGGGATTCAGAACTTCCAGCAGCAGGATCAGACGATGTGGGGCCAGATGATGGCTGCCTCGACGCTCGCCGCTGTCCCACTGCTCGCAATCTTCGTCGTGTTCCAGCGGCAGATCGTTTCCGGGCTGACGTCCGGGAGTGTCAAGCAGTAATCTTCGGCTCCAGTGTTGTGGCGGTTCGCGATTCCAAACGTAGTTTTATATCCCCAGCACGTCGGATGTTGTTATATGCAGACTCAGACGGTGGCGAGTATGCCATTAGCACAGAAAGTCGGCCAGTTATTCATGGCTGGCTTTGATGGCACCGAACCGACTGCTGGGATACGGGAACTGATTCGTGAGTACAACCTCGGCAACATCATTTATTTCACCCGAAATATTACGTCGCCGGCGCAGGTGGCAGCCCTCTCGGCGGAGTTGCAGTCAGAAGCCACAGCAGTCGGCGCTGGCCTCCCACTGTTCGTCGCCACCGACCAGGAGGGCGGCGTCGTCTCACGCCTCAACTGGGGCACGCAACTGCCGAGTCAGATGCTCATTGGGGCCTGCGATGACGAAGCGATGGCTCGGAAAGCAGGTGCGACCGTCGGACGGGAGCTACGGAGCCTCGGGATCAATCTGAACCTCGCGCCAGTCCTCGACGTCAACAACAACCCGGACAACCCCGTAATCGGTGTCAGATCCTTCGGTGAAAATCCCGAGCGCGTGGCCGCGCTGGGCGCAGCCATGGCCCAGGGCCTCCAGTCCGTGGCTGTCGCGGCCTGTGGGAAGCATTTCCCCGGTCATGGCGACACGGCAGTCGATTCACATCTCGACCTGCCGGTGGTCGCCCACGAGCGGTCCCGACTGGAACGCGTGGAGTTCGCACCGTTCGAAGCGGCGATACAGAGCGGTATCGACGCGATCATGACCACACACGTTGCCTTTCCGGCGATAACAGGCGACGCGGAACTGCCAGCGACGATATCGTCGGCAGTCCAGACAGCACTGCTTCGAAAGCAATTGGGGTTTGATGGGTTACTCGTCACGGACTGTCTCGAGATGGACGCGATTGCCGAAGGCGTCGGTCCCGCCGAAGGGGCTGTCCGTGCAATCGAGGCCGGGTGTGATATCGTCACTGTTTCACATACGTTCGAGCGACAGCGTGCAGCGATTGAGGCCGTGCTTACCGCCGTCCGAACGGGACGGCTTACCGAGGAGCGAATCGACCGGTCGCTGCAGCGCATCCGGCGTTGTAAACAGCAACGGATGGGTGCATCTGAGACTGCCGAAAAGCCGGAGTGGAATCGCTGTGCGCCCGAATCGAAACAGCTTGCAACTGAAATCGCAAACTGTGGGGTAACACTCGTCAGGGACGACAGCGAGACAGTGCCGTTCGATACGTCGCGTCACCTGCATGTGGTCAGCTTTACCGGAACGCGGGGGTCGCCCGCCGAGGACGAGCGATACGACCCAGAGGCGGTCTCTGCTGCGCTCAGCGAGGTCGGGTTTGAAATCACGACACATACAGTGGCGACCGGTGAGACTGTCGAGATAGCGCCAGAGAACGAGCAGATTGTCGCTGTCAGTTACGATGCCCTGGCAAACGAGTCACAGGCAGCGACGCTCCGGACGCTCATTGCGCACCACGACCAGCTGGCAGTCCTTGCCGTACGGAACCCATACGACCTCTCTGTCTGTCCAGGTGCGGCCACGTTTTTGACGACCTACGGCTACTCACCAGGTGCGATTCAGGCAGCGGCGAAAACACTGGCAGGGACAGTCGACCCAACGGGGACGCTTCCGGTCACGATTCCCGACTGAGGTCGCTTCAACGACAGTGCTCGTGAAACGCCAGCGACCTTATCCGAGAAACTCCTGTGCGGACTCGTGCAGCGGGACGAACCCCTCCGCACTGCGGGCCCCGGCCTGTTTCCCGAACACGAGATTCTCGGCGCGAAGTCCGTCGATGAGGTTGTCGAACTCGGCGTCGATGCCGCCGTGCTCGACGAGGAACTCTACCTGAGACTCGTGTTTCTTGATCGCTGTGACCTTCTGTTCCAGGTACCCATCGATATCGATGAACATGGAGGGGGTAAACTCCGATGTCGGCTTGCCGAAGTAGTAGATGTTGTCCGGATCACAGGGTTCGAAATCCGTCTCAACGAGGGGGAGCGAAGCCATGTAGTACGCGTCCGTAACTAAACGTGACGTCGCTCGGTGGTCTGGATGCAGATCGTCTTTGTAGTGCGTGAGGATGATGTCCGGGTCGTACTCCCGGATTACATCCACCATCTCTACACGGTTCTCCAGGGAGTAAGTGATCCGCCCGTCTTTGAACTCGAGGAACGCGACTTCCGACGCGCCTAACACTGCCCCCGAGGCGCGGGCCTCCTGTTCGCGGACTCTCCCGACGGCTTCCTGTGAGTCCGTTCGCAGCCCGCCGTACTCTCCCCGAGTCATGTGTACGATACTGACCTCGTCACCGCGTTCAGCGTGCTTTGCTATCGTACCGCCACAGAAGACATCTGCGTCGTCTGGGTGGGCAACTACTACGAGGACGTCCATACTATGCTATGGTATTGTAAGTTATTATTTATATCTTTTCTCTGTTACAGATGTGTGAGCAGGCGGTCGACGACGTACGCAGCACCGTCTTCGTCGAGACACATCGGGTTGAGAACAATCTCGCCCTCGTCGATGCGGTCCTCGCCGACATACACGCGCGGGTCCTCGCGCTGCAGTTCTGACACCAACGCGGCTGCCGAAAGAGTCGATTGGGAGTGAGTTATATCCACAATGATCCGTGGAGCAACACTCTGCTCACCACCAGCAACAACTGTGGTCTCTACGCCCGCTGCCTCAAGTTGGCTCGCCATGTTTTCGGCGAGGTTCTCCCACTCGGCGACAAGCGCTTCCTGATCCTCTTCGATGAATAGTTCTAGCGCGCGAATGAGGCCGACAAGTTCCTCCTTGCCGACCTTGAGCGACCGTCCGATTCCCTGTCTGGGAACCCCATCGAACCGTTCCGTATCGATAAGCGAGCTGGGTGGGTTCCAAACCCGGCGGTCGACGTGCATATCCTGGTGCTGCACAGCGATTGAACGGATATACTGACGTTTGCCGGCGATGATACCCGTCGTCTGTGGGCCCCGGATTCCTTTGCCACCGCTGAACACCACCATGTCCGCTCCCTGCTCGACGAAACGAGAGAGGTTCTCAATGGGCGGCACCTCGGCGGCAGCGTCGACAATCACGGGAACATCGTGTCGGTGTGCGATCTCCGAGACAGTCGAGAGGTCCGGCTGTGTGTATGTTTTCTGGACGTACGCGACCCCGGCAGTGTTTTCGTCGATGGCGCTTTCGATCTCCCAGGGTTCCACGTTTGTTGCGCCAGTGCCGAGATGGTAATCGTTTGTCCCGACATCGACGATGTTTGCGCCAGCCGCTCGCAGTGCGTGGTCGTACCCCGTCCGGTGAGTCCGGGGCATCACGATGTCGTTTGGTGCGTCTGTCGGATGGGGTAACTCCGACATGGTCTCCGGGTCGTCCCCCGCGATTGCGGCAGCCGCGGCCAACAACAGGCCGGCCTCAGCACCCGGCGAAACGTATCCGGCTTCCGACCCGGCGATTTCAGCGATCTGTTCGGAAGCCTTTGCCTCTAGATCACTCAGCTGAACGAATTCGTCGGCAGCAGCGCGCATGGCGTCCGCGGCTTCCTCTCGAATGAGGCTGCCGCCAATCCGCGTTTTTGTGCCCGCTGCATTGACGACCGGCGTGACACCCAACTGACGATACACCGACTCTGACTCTGTTGTGAATGGAACCATAGTTGTGCTCTTTTCACTACCGCTAGTCCCGTATACGAACTCAAACCCGCTCCAGGTATATGAAAGATTCCCATCTATAATCGAAAAACACAAACTATTATATATCTCTGTGGGACAATAACAGGTATCGCATGGCACAGTTAGAGCTCGATAACCTTGTCAAGACGTTCTCCGACGGGAGCGACGAGGTTGTCGCTGTCGATACGGTGAATATGTCGCTAAACGACGGCGAGTTTCTGGTACTGGTCGGCCCATCCGGCTGTGGAAAATCGACAACCTTGCGGATGGTCGCCGGGCTTGAGACGGTGACTGAGGGTGATATTCTGATCGGAGACGAGTCTGTCATCGGCACCGAGCCCCGTGACCGCGATATCGCGATGGTCTTTCAGAACTACGCGCTCTATCCACATATGACCGCAGAGGAGAACATGTCGTTCGGGTTGAAGATGACGACGGACCTAGATACAGAAACGATTGAACAGCGTGTAACCGAGACAGCCGAGATGATGGGCATCGAGGACTTGCTTGATGATCCGCCAAAGGAGCTATCTGGGGGCCAGCAACAGCGGGTGGCGCTCGGGAGAGCAATCGTTCGGGACCCAGCGGTGTTCTTGATGGACGAGCCACTGAGCAATCTGGATGCCAAGCTCCGGACGAAAATGCGGACAGAGCTAAAGAGCCTCCAGAACGAACTCGACGTGACAACGATCTACGTTACTCACGACCAGACGGAGGCAATGACGATGGGCGACCGTATCGCTATTCTGGACGATGGCGTGTTACAGCAGGTTGGAACGCCACTGGAGTGTTATCACCGTCCAGCCAATCGGTTTGTCGCCGGGTTCATCGGGTCGCCCTCGATGAACTTCATTCCTGCCGCTGTCGAGGACGGGTCGCTAGTGCACCAGGAGTTTACCTACGAGCTGTCCGCTGAAACCGCCGCCCAGCTCGACGGGTACGAGGAAGTCATCCTCGGTGTCCGGCCTGAAGATATTCAGCTCAACACCGCGACTGGCCCGGAGCAGACCGTTACCGCGACCGTCGACGTCGTCGAGCCACTTGGGGACCTGTTTCATGTGTACGTGACTATCAACGGGCAGCAGTATACGGTCACCGTCGAGGATGGAGCAAACCTCGGGAATGGCGTCACGGTCGGATTGCAGTTCCCAGAGGAGGTCATCCATCTGTTTGATGCGGACTCCGGCACTGCGATCAAGAACAGTGAAACGGAAATCGACGAAGAGAGTCCGGTTGCAGCCTGATTTTCTCATTCCGCGACGCCCGATAGAACGTGGCTTGAGAATACCCGAGAAGGGTACCAGTGGTAGTGACGGCCGGAAGAATACCAAAGGAGCCACTGGGAGGACCAGCGCGGAACCGACCCATTTTGACGGCTCTGTGAGCAGGGCTTGCTGACGAGATGGTCTGAGACGTGCTTGCTCAGTATTCAATATTTCCGCTCTGCGAGCGGGTGTGGGAGTTCGTTTCGTAATGTGAAATTCATTCACGCAGTCACCAGAAGTAGCTAGCGAGGCGCAGTCACTTGCTATATGAACTGTTGTCGTTGTGAGGGGTCAGTACCGCAACGGCACTGTGTTTCGTAATACGACATCTGCATGGCCTTCAGATAACAGGCGTACAAATATTATCGGAGTGGTCGACTGCTCTACACGTCTCACTAGGCGTCGGGAGCAGAGGGGAGACAGATGCAACCCTGACTGAGATTCAACACCTGTGAACAACCCTCACTGTAGGCCGGATGGTTGCACTGCGCTCTGGAGCGCACATATCTCAGAGATACAGCCATAGGATAACAGGCGTACATCTATTATCTGATTCAGAATCAGCCTGAGAGTTACCGGCCGTAGGTGATAGTGTCGGCGTTGGAGTGCAGACCAGTATCGAGGCGATACGAGAAGCGATTGCGGTTGTGCAAGGAGAGTGCTGAGCACGAACAGGGCGAATCGAAACGGACTGGGAGACCGTGACAGGACTAGTCCCGGTAACGCTGCTATCCTCGCTATGTTCTCATTTGTATTTCGTATGCTGCGGCCGAGTTCAAGCTGATTGAACATCCTGGTGTACAGCAAGTGCCACCGTCCGACATCTGCATCGGCCGGCATTAGAGCACCGGGACACCGCCGCCTTACTCCGTTTCTCAGTGGCAATACAGTGGTCAGTAGGTACGTAAACGGACGGACGGAATTTAGGAGAGTCACTGGATTGCCGAGTTTTGGGTAGTATATCATGGTGCAGTCGTCGCGACGCCACTGGGAATACACCTGATAACACAGTCCCCGGACACAGAGTTCAATCTTGTTGAATAATTTTATAAACAGTTAGCCGAATATACGCGTATGACAGGACAAGGCCCGATAGAGTCCGCCGGGAGGGTGCTGGACATTATTGAAGCACTGAAAACGGAACAGGCACTCGGCGTCACTGAGCTGGCAGAGCGGGTGGAGATGCCCAAGAGCACAGTCCACGTTCATCTCTCGACACTCCAGAGCCGAGGCTACGTCGTCCAGGACCAGAACAAGGCGTATCGGCTGAGCTTGCGGTTTCTGGATATCGGGATGAAAGTCCGCGAGCGGCAGGAGATGTACCAGGAGGTCGCCCCGAAACTGAACGAGATAGCCGACGAAACCGACGAGAAAGCGTGGTGGATCGTCGAAGAGAACGGAAAGGCGGTCTTCCTGGCCAAAGCGCTCGGCAGTCGGGCGATTCAGACAAACTCACAGATCGGCCAGTACACCGAACTGTACAGGCTCGCTGGTGGCATGGCAATCCTCTCAGTGTTGCCGAAACACCGGCGGGAGACAATCCTCGAAAGCTACGACTACCCCCTCCCCGACAGTCGGGAGCGGCAGGAACTCGAAGCAGAACTCGACGAGATTCAGGACCGCGGCGTCGCCTACGGCATCGACCAGTTCCTCGAAGGCGTAGCCGGCGTCGGTGCCCCGCTGGTAGACAACGCCGGCAACACGTACGGTGCCATCAGCGTGTCGGGACCAGCGAACCGGCTGGACTCCGAACGCATCGAAAACGAACTGACGGACCTCATCCGTGGAATCTCCGGCGAGCTACAGGTGAATCTCTCTTATCAGTAGTTCTACTGACTCGAACACCACTGATCTGGGCAAGACACCTGTGAGACCGTTCGAATCCCTTCGGAACAACGCTATAGCACGATAGAAGCCGATTCAATAGAATAGAACTTTCCGTGTTACATGTTGACACTCTTGATGTGTTGGCACTCTAGTGGTCGTTACCGCTCGGTGCATGGGGCTCGAACTATGGTCGGTAAGCCCCGTCTCGAACGGGGCCCTGCGCTATACGGCTAGTGACCGGGGATCGGGTCGTGCCCGGCGATTGTCGCCATAGTCAGTCAGTGACACCGACGCCGAGGTGTCTGTCGAGTACGTCCTCGTTGTTCTGGATCTCCGCCGCAGTCCCCTCGTGGACGATCTCGCCCTTTTCGAGGATGTACGTGTACTCCGAGACCGCCAGTGCGACCGGGATGTTCTGCTCGACGACCAGCACCGTGATACCCTGTTCGTTCAGTTCGAGGATCAGGTCCTCTATCTGCCGGACGACATAGGGTGCGAGCCCTTCCGTCGGTTCGTCAAGCAACAACAGATCCGGGTCGCAGTCAGGGCGCGGCCGACCGCGAGCATCTGCTGTTCGCCACCGGAAAGGACCGACCCGTCCTTGTGTTCTCGCTCCGCGAGGTTCTCGAACATATCCAGTACGTCGTCGACTGACGGCCCATCAGGCGACTCGGCACCGATTTCACCCATTCTGATGTTCTCTCGGACGGTCAACTCGGGGAAGATCCGTCGCTCTTCGGGAACGAACCCGATGCCGCTCCGGATCGTCGCCTCGGAGTTGCGTGTCGTGATGTCCTCGCCGTTGAACGTTATTGACCCACCAGTCGGGGTGATGTTACCGACAATCGACCGTAGCGTCGTCGTCTTGCCGACGCCGTTGCGCCCGACCAGCGACACAACGCTTCCGCGTTCGACATCCATCGAGACGCCCTGTAGCACCTCGGTCATCCCGTACCCGGCCCGGACATCTTCGAGAGAGAGGAGCGGGTCAGTCATTCTCGGACACCACCGAGGTACGCATCGCGGACGTCTTCGTTGTTTGCGATCTCGTCGGGTGTCCCGCTTGCGAGTTCTTCGCCGCGAGTAAGGACAGTAATCCGGTCCGAGACACGCATCACGAGGTCGATATCGTGTTCGATGAGCATCAACGACCGATCCGAGAGGACCTCATCGATGAGGTCCATCGTGGCCTGTGTTTCCTCGCTACTCATTCCGGCGGTCGGTTCGTCGAGCATGACGAGGGCGGGGTCTGTCGCCAGCACGAGCCCCAGTTCGAGTCGTCGCTGATCGCCGTACGCCAGGGCCTCCGCGTGCTCGTCAGCCCTGTCTTGGAGCCCGATCTGTTCCAGCACCGTCCCGGTTTGCTCCGTGATCTCGTCGAAGCCGTTCTTGTCACGGAACAGCGCTTCGCTGGGATTGATCTCGTCACTGTGGACGGACTGTGCTGCCAGCCGCACGTTTTCTCGAACGGTGAGACCGCCGAAAACGTTCGTAATCTGGAACGAGCGGCCCAGTCCGCGGCCAACCCGTTCGTGTGGCGCGACGTCAGTGATGTCCTCACCTTTGAACCGCACGACACCCGCTGACGGCGATAGTGCGCCAGTGATGAGATTAAACGTCGTTGTCTTCCCGGCCCCGTTTGGCCCGATAACGCTCCTGAACTCACCGTCCGCAACCGACAGCGACACGTCGTCAACGGCGGTGAGCTTGCCGAACCGCTTCGTCAGTCCGTCCGTTTCGAGTACAGTCTCAGTCATCGCTTCTCACTTCCGGCTCATCCATGTCGACAGGACCGTCCGCGTTGTTGGCCGTCTCCAGCCGTTGTGCGACGAGAGACGGAATCGATACGATACCGCGTGGGACGAACAGCACGAACAGGATAAACATCGTCCCGATGATAAGCCGCCACTGGTCGGTGTACGACGAGAGGAACTCCTCGGCACCGAAGAAGACACCGGAGCCGATCATGGGACCGTACAGTGTCCCCATTCCGCCAAACAGCGCAATGACGATGACTTCACCAGAGTGGATCCAGTTGAGGGTCTGGTCCGGTGAAATGATGACTGTCGACGGACTGATTGCGAGGAGGCCGCCAGCCAGTCCAGCCATTCCGCCGCTGATGACAAACGCCCGGCGCTTGTATCTGTTGACGTCATAGCCGATGAACTCCGCTCGCTCCTCGCTTTCCCGAATCGACTGCAGGACACTGCCAAACGGCGCGTTCATCATGCGCCGAGCGAACAGGAACGACAGCAGGGCGATGAGCAAGGCGAGATAGTAGAACACGAACTGCTGTCCGAGTTCGTAGCCGAGGAGCCCGAACTCGATGTTCGAGAGCGACGCCCCGACAGTACCGAATCCGAGGAACGCTTCGAAGCCGAGCAGGCCGTCGCTCCCGCCGGTAAAGTCGAACTTGAACACAGCGCTGTAGAGCAGTTCCGCGAACGCCAGCGTGATCATGGCGAAGTACACGCCGGAGACCCGAATCGAGAGGCTGCCGACGATCCAAGCTAGGACAGCACAGATGAGAATCGCCCCGAGCAACACGACGAAAACCGACTGCGAATAGTGCAACATGACGAGCGCGGCGGTGTACGCACCGACGCCGTAGAACATCGTGTGGCCCAGGGGGACCAGGCCGGCATAGCCCATCACGATATCGAGACTCAGTGCGAAGATAGCCCAGATCAGGATCTCGTTGAGAACGACGAGGTAGTACTGGTCGCCCATGAACAGAATCGCGAGTGGGGCGAGCGCGAGCGCGACAACGGCGATACCGCCGAGCCGTACCCGTGTGCTGTCCGCCAGTACCCCGCCGTACCCCCCGACGAGGATCTCGCCCTCGCTTTCCGACTCGTCACCTCGCGTTCCGAACAGTCCTTGCGGTTTCACGAGCAACACGGCGATCATGAGCAGGTACACAGTCAACCCCTCGAGATTGGGAACGCTCAGCGTGACATCGCCGACCGTTGCCACGACAGACCCACTGTAGGCCCGCATCAGCGTCTGGACGACACCGACGAGCAACCCGCCGAAGACGGCACCCCTGAAGCTACCGAGGCCGCCGAGGACGACGACAACGAACGCCGGGATGATGACGCTGTTCCCCATGCCGGTGTTCACGTTCTGGTAGCCGCCGAGGACGATCCCGGCGACGGCAGCGAGCGCCGCACCGACACCGAAGACCAGGGTGTAGTACTGGTCGATGTCGATACCGACGTTTCGGACCATTTCGCGGTCCTGCGATCCGGCACGAATGATCATCCCGTACTTCGTCCGGTTCAGCAGGTACCACGTCACTACCGCGAGCAGCGCCGCAAAGACGATCATGAAGTAATTGTACACGGACACCTGGACGCCCAGTATGGACACTGGCCGACTCAGATACTCCGGGACAGCTAGCTGTCGTTGCTGTGTCCCCCAGATAAGACGGATACCGTCGTTGATCACGAGCACGAGCCCGAACGTCAGGAGAATGTGATATAACGGGTCTCGACCGTACAGCGGTCGGACAGTCGTTCGCTCGATAGCGGCACCGATGAGGCCGACGGCGACCGGTGCAACCACTATCGCGATCCAGAACCCAGTCCCCGCGCCGAACGGCGCGATGATGCTGAGGGAGAAATACGCACCGAGTGCGAACAGTTCGCCATGGGAGAAGTTGATCACGTCCATCACGCCGAAAATGACCGATAGGCCGGCGGCTAGCAGGACGTAAACCATCCCCAGGGTGAGGCCATTCAGCAGTTGTTCGATGAAATCGGCAGCAACCATCGTACTACCTACATCTCACAGCCGAGGTCACTGGCCGGTGGCAGCGTCTCCGAACCCGGGACCTGTTCGAGGAGTTCGACATCCGCTGTGTCGCCATCGCCCTCGACGAGTTCGGCCATCCACGTCGGATTGGTGGCCTGGTGATCGCTCTCCCGAAGCGTGATATCCCCAAGCACTGTCGTGAACGTGCCACCTTCGAGGGCGTCTCGGACATCCCCGGGTTCGGTGCTCCCGGCTTCGTTCATTCCCTTGGCCATCAGCCGCATCGAGTCGTAGCCGACGCGGGCGAAGTTGCCGGGCTCTCTGTCGTTCTCGCTGGCGTAGGCCTCGACGAATGCCTGATTGTCCCCGGTCTCGAGCGAGGGGTCATACCGAGCGCCGCCGAAGGTGCCGACGCTGTTCGACCCGGTCCCGGCACGGACGCTCTGGAACGTCTGGGTCGGACCGACAACAGCCATCTGGTCGGTGAGGCCCTGATCTGCGGCCTGGTTAGTGAAGTTCACCAGATCACCACCGGTCATCCCCAACACGACCACGTCAGCGTCGGAGTTGCTGATCTGCGTGATGAACGAGCCGTAGTTGCTGGCACCCAACGCCGACGTTGATGTCCCGACCTCGGTGTAGTCGTCACTGGCACTCTCCATTCGTCTGCTCGTGCGGTTGTACACCGAGTCGCCGTACGCGTAGTCCGCGTAGTGGAACCAGACGTTGTTCCCCAGATTGTTGACTGAATACGCCGATATCGCCTCAGCGATCTGTGCAGTGTTCGTTTCAAAGCGGAACACCCATTCGTTGCAGGCAGACCCGGTGATCGGAACCGCTGCGCCGCCTGGGAAGTAGATATGCTCAGATTGCGCGGCAAAGTCGTTCAGCCCGAGCGCAACGGAGCTTGAAATCGCACCGAACACGAACTCTGCCCCCTCTTCCTGAACGACACGCTGGGCCTCGGACTGTGCGGCCCCGGCCTCAGTCTCTGTATCGCCCGTCACCAGCTCGAACTCGAAGTCGTAGTCGTCGTTGTTGTTTATCTCCGTTACAGCGAGTTCAGCGCCAGTACGCTGGCCCGGCCCGAGAGAGCTGAACGGGCCAGTCATTGGATTCAGGCTCGCGACGGTCACCGCCTCCTCGCCACCTGTTGATCCACCTTGGCAGCCGGCGAGGCCAAGCGCGCCGACCGCGCCAGCGGCGGCGATGAACTGTCTCCGTGAACGGTCGATTCCCACACTACTGTCTGGTGAGGTACCTTCGCTCGACATAGGTTCATTATCTATTGTTAAGCAAATCGTATTAAAGCCTTGCCCCCTGTCGGCGTGTCTCGCGCTGTTCGCCGCGTTCGGTAACTCCACTATCGCGTCTCGCGGCTTTTGATCCCCACCGCCGTGGGGGCTAGCTGGTGTTGTCGTCCTGTCTGTACAGCCACGCCAGCGCAGTCCCGAGTACTGCGGTCGCCCCAGTCAGTGCTGTAAAGCCGGGACCACTGGCGGCAGTCCCGGTATTCGTCTCCGTCGCTGTGACCGTGCTCTCTGTCTCGGCAGGAGTTGTCGCCCCACCGGCCACAGTACTCTCGTCTGTCTCAGTGCCCTCACTCGTCGGCGTGTCATCGGTGGCACCGTCAGCCGGGCTTGCTGACCGCGTCAACTCACGGGTTTCAGCCGTTGCGGACTCGATAGCGGCGTCAGCGAACAACAACTGTTTGTACTCGAAGTCCTCGAACATCGCCAGCTGGTCGTCGTAATGTTCGCCGGTAGTGCCGTCTGGAGCGACGTAGCCGTCGTTTCCGGGCGGGAGGATGTTCTCTGCCTGCGGGTCGTCGCTGAGCCGGACGACGTGATTCTCGGTCCCACGGTTCATCAGCGCCGTGTTCCCCGCGGACGTGACGCCGATAGGCATCCCGAACAGCGCGAGGTTGTCGAACTCGTGCAGGGCTGCCTCACGCCGCCAGGACTCCGGGTCGCCGTCGTATCGCTCGGCGAGTTCGCTCACTGCGGTCCGGAACGCCCTGACCAGCGCGTCCGTGATATCTCCATCGACGTACTCGGCCTGCGTCGGCAGTGCTGTCTCCGCCGGGTTGAGGACCCGCATCAGGGTGCCGCGCCCGTAGTCGTAGTCGAGGAAGTACGATGCCGGTCCGTATGCGCTCCCGAACGTCTCGCTGAAAACCTCTTCCAGAATGTACGGGAACGTCGCATCCCAGATCGTGTAGCCGGCAGAGTGGCGTCCCTCGTTGTCTTCGCCGTCGGCCTGGGCGAAGTGGTCCCACGAAGCCAGTTCGTCGCGGGCTTGCTGTTCGGTGCCGGAGAGGTCTGCGTCCGAAAGCGCGTCAAGCAGATGCTCTCTGTACCGAATCGAACGCAGATCGGTGAAGGAGATATCGTAGATAACGGTCTTCAGGAACTCATAATCGACTGTCCCCTCCTGTACTAACCGCTGTTCGACCAGATTGATGATCCGCTGCACGCGGTGGTCGGTCGCCCACGAATAGCTCAGGTCGCCGTTGTTCCAGTCCGGTGCGGGTTTGTTGTTCCACTGTGCCGAGTACCCCGGGGCGGGGTTGATCGCGTAGGGCACGTCACCGTCAGCCGCGCGCAGGTAGTCCGCCGACGTGAGTTCGTACTGCGTTCCGTCGGCCGGCAACCGAGTGTCCCAGTCGACTGCTTCGCTGTCCGGATACCGCCCCAGATGGACATACGCGATGTCGCCGTCCTTGTCTGCCCACATGAAGTTCAGTGCATAGTCACAGCGCTGTGCTGACTCCCGGAACTCCTCGGCGTCCGTCGCGAACTGACACTCGTAGAAGGCCCGCCAGCAGTTCATGTGCCGGCCGGCGTATGACTTCGTCTGCGCCAGCGCTTCCCCGTTGTCGGGGTCCCACTGTGTCACGACACCATGGCGTGTGAACCGTTCCGTGTACGTCACGTCCTCGCCGTCGGCGACAGTGATCGTCTGCTCGGCTGTTTCGACCTCGTACTCCTCGCCCTGGAAGGTGTACGTGTCCGGACCCGACGCGTTGGTGGTGATCGACTCCGTGAACATCTGGATGCAGTTGTCGATCCCGGCGGTCGAGGTCAGTGCCCCGTTGCGGTTGTGGCCGAACATGATGAACGGATACCCGGTAACGGTGACACCGGTGACGTCGAAATCCGGCCCGTGCAGGCTCGCCTCGTACATTATCGAGGGCGTGTTGAACCCCATCTGTGGCCCGCCCATCAGTAGCGCATCGCCACTGGCCGTGATATCACCCTGAACAGCGAGGGCGTTGCTGCCGTACTTAATCGGGAGGCCAAGACTGTCGAGTCCGGACGCAAGCGTTCGCATCCGCTCCATCTCTGCCTCGTGCATCCCGTCGGCGTCAGTTGGTGGCGTGTAGTCACCACCGGTGACCAAGTTGCTCGGCGTCACAGACGCGCCGGTTGCCCCGCGCGTCACCCTGTCTGTCTCCTGTCCCCCGGTCACGTTGGGTGTCGACCCTGCCCCGACATCAGTATAGGGAGGGGAGTAGGCATCCGATGGCTGGACTGTCGAGGTCGGGCAGCCGGGGTCGTTACCCCACTGCAGGTCCTCGAAGAGCTCCGTGGCACGCTGTTCGCTCCCTGTTTCCTGTGTGAGTGCGTCAAGGACAGTCGCGCTGAGGGTCTCCAGCTGGAAGCCGCTGAAATATGCCATACTGGCGACGAACATCCCCGCGGTGTCCGCCGTAGTAAACGCCTCGGGCTCGAACCCGTGCTCCTGAAACGCCTGGTGGAATTCCAGCTCCTCGCTCTCACGGACGTCGGTAATGTACCGGTTGATGCCGTCGGTAAACGCCTGCAGGACCGCTCGCTGGTCCGCCGTCAACTGCTCAGCGGCCTGCTCGTCGAGTGACGGCTCGCCGGCGGTGTTGCGCCGCGCCTCGATATCGAACTGGACCCAGTCGGTGTCCCCGTCACCCGAGCCGAGGACCGCAGCGACAGTCCCGTGATAGTACCGCCGGTACAGTTCTAGCTGGTAGAGCCGGTCGGCCGCGGTCGCGTATCCGAACCCATAGAACACCGGGTCACGGCTGTCGGCGTCGCGGGCGTAGACGTGTGGCACGCCGTAGTCGTCTCGTCGTATCGTGACCGTCGCGTCATCGTCCTGTGCGTACGCTAGCTCCGTCTCCACGGCTCCGATACCGGTCATGCCGGTGACCGCCGCGCCCGTCTTCAGGAGCGTTCGTCGTGTGAGGTGCCGCCGCGATTGCTGGTGCTGTGCTGGCATCCCGTAGTCGACAGTCTGGATATTTAATAAATATTTGGGAGGGTTTCGGGCGGAGCGAGTGTGTCTGTTCACATTCGTTAGTAGTAGGGTGGAGAGGGAACGGATGCTATACGGGATAGTTGGCGTCCCGTTGAGATCGAGACACACTGTCCGACCCAAGCATATAATTGGGAGCCTGACGCAGTCCTCGCCATGTCTCAGGAGACGCCGATCCGTGTCGATCATATCGGAATCGCTGTCGAGGACATCAGTGACGCCGAACCGTTCCTGTTCGCCCTCGGCTGTCGGAAACTCATCGAAGAGTCCGTCGAAGGGCGGTTTCGCTGGGCGCAGTACGATTTCGAACGGGACGCGTCACGGCTGGAACTCATCGCTCCGGAGGCACCGGACACGTTCCTCACGTCGTATCTCGACGACCACGGTCCGGGACTCCACCACGTCACGCTCGAAGTGGCTGCTATTGACGCGATGAAAGCGGTCCTGGAACGCAACGGCTACAGCGTCGTCGAGTACCGCGAGTACCAGGACTGGACCGAGGCGTTTGTCCCACCGTCGAACCCGACCGGGGCGCTCTTTCAATTGTTCGAGTATCACGACAGCTACGACGCTGAGCGGCCGCCCGCCGAGAAACTCTACGTCGATGGAAGCCGACTCGATGGCTGATATCTGCAACGGTTCGCTCTCGGGAAACGGAGTCGAACGGGAACAGCAGGAGCGACGCTATCAGTCGTCTCTTTCGTCGAGCTGGACCGTTTCCTCGACAATCATTCGGGGGCCGGCCTCCAGGTCGATAAACTCAGCCGCGTCGGCCTGGACCGTCTCGGCGAGGTCGGAATCAAACGCCTCGCTGAGTGCGTCCATGTCCTCGAAATAGAGCTCAAGCACGCCGTCGTAGGCTGCACGCTCCGGGTCCGTTGGCACGGATGTTACGTAGCGTTGCAGTCCCGGCAGATCCTTCGCCAACTCCGAGTGATCGCCTTGCCATCGGTCGGCAAACTCCTCGTGAGTGTAGCCATCTCTCCGGACGAGCAAATCGACGATTTTTGTCATGCGTTCCCCGTGTCGCCCCGGAGTGGCTTTTACTTACCGATCAGACAGGGCTGCCACCGATTCAAGCTACTCGAACAAAACACTTGTAAGCCAATTAGTCATGTGTGTACGTATGGCAATCCCGCCCGCTGTCAACAGGCCGGTCGGAACGATTGAGCGAGCGATCGAGATTATAGAGTATCTCAAGGAACACGACACGGCCACCGTGTCGGAGATGACGGCCCACCTCGACTGTGCGAAGAGTACAACGCACAGATACCTGAAGACGCTCGCGGCCAACAGTCTCCTCGTCGAGGACGACAACGAGTATCAGCTCGGTATCCGCTTTCTGGACTACGGCGAAGTGGCACGGAACAAATACCGGCTCTACGACGAGGCCAAGCCGAGAGTCGACGAACTCGCGGAGGAGACCGAGGAAAAGATCTGGTGTGCGGTCGAAGAACACGGCCGGAGCGTCCACATCTACGGCGCGCAGGGCAAACACTCGGTGCAGACGTACGCCCGGGTCGGCCATCGGAACTATCTCCACCAGCACGCCGCGGGGAAGGCCATACTCGCACACCTTCCGGATAGCCAGATCACGGAGACCATCGACAGGCACGGCCTGCCCGGCCGGACGCCACAGACGATCACCGACAGGGACGAACTCTGGGAGGAAATCGAGACGATACGTGACCGCGGCTACGCGTTCAACTTTCAGGAGTCTGTGGAGGGACTGCACGCGGTCGGGGCCCCTATTACGGACGAAAACGACGTTGCCATCGGGGCGATCAGTGTCTCCGGCCCGGCAAGCCGGCTTGAAGGCCCCATTCTCCGGGACGAACTGCCGACGCTGCTACTGGGCGTCGTCAACGAAATCGGGATAAACATGGCCCATCCGTGAGACCACCAGCGCAGTTCTAGCGGGGCAACTGGCTGTTTTTGGACTGTTCTTCCCTGTGTGCGGTATCAGCCAAGCTAGGGACTTCGTTCTGGGATGGGGACGCGCTCACTCGCTGGTCCACTCCGGCTCTCTGTCTTCGAGGAATGCGTCGATCCCTTCGTCCTTGTCGCCAGTGGCGAACAGTTGCGCGAACAGTTCGGCTTCGTACTCGATGCCGGCTTCGAGGTCCATGCGGGAGCTTGCGCGGACGGATTTCTTCGCAAATTCGAGCGCCGCGGGGCTTTTCTCTGCAATGGATGACGCTAGATCGTAGACGCGCTCGTCGAAGGAGTCGTCGTCGTGGACCTCGTCGACGAGGCCGATGTCAGCGGCCTCCGTCGCGTCGATGAGTTCGCCGGTGAGGATCAGCCGCATCGCGTGGCCTTCGCCGACCAGACGTGGCAACCGCTGTGTCCCGCCACCGCCGGGCATGATGCCGAGATTGATCTCCGGCTGGCCGAACTTCGCGTCCGTATGCGCGATCCGGATATCAGCCGCCTGAATCAGCTCACAGCCGCCGCCGAGCGCGTGCCCGTTGATGCGGGCGATGACCGGCATCGGGCACTCGTCGACGTACTCGTAGACCCGCGGTCGCTTGCTCGCCTCCCGTTGCTCTAGCATATCCCGCTCCCGGAGTTCCGTCACGTCGGCACCCGCAACGAATGCCCCGGTGTCTGCCGCGCCAGTCAATACGACAGCACGAACGTCACTGTCCGGAATGGCGTCGAAGACCTGTTTGAACTCCGACCGCAACTGCGTGTTGAGCGCGTTTCGGGCCTCCGGACGGCGTAATTCGACGGTAGCGACGTTCTCGACGCGGTCGCCGACGCTCACCGAAACCGTTTCACAGTCCACCGCGGCGTCAGCGAGGTCCGTCATGCGTCCCCCCAGTCGCCGCTGGTGCCGACGATGTCGCCGTCCTCCCAGACGTAGAACCCCTCGCCGGATTTCTTGCCGAGTTTGCCCGCGCGGACCTTCCGTTTCAGAATCTGTGGCGGGCGGAACCGTCCACCGAGTTCCGCACGTAGGTACTCGAGGATGTCGAGCCGGACGTCGAGACCGACGACGTCGCCGAGCTCGATCGGCCCCATCGGGTGATTGTAGCCAAGTTCCATCGCGGTATCGATATCCTGTGGTGTTGCAACGCCCTCCTGCACCATCCGCATCGCTTCGACGCCCAGCGAGACGCCGAGGCGGGAGGAAGCAAAGCCCGGTGCATCGGCCACCTCAACCGGTGTCTTGTCGATCCCGTCCACGAACTCGCGGGCACGCGCGACCGTCTCGGCACTCGTCTGTTCCGCGACGACGATTTCGACGAGTGCCATGATGTGAACCGGGTTGAAGAAGTGAAGGCCGATGGCTCGGTCGGGATAGTCGAGGACGCTCGCTATCTCAGTCAGTGACAGCGAGGAGGTGTTCGAAGCGATAAGCGTCGCCGGGTCGACGTGGGATTCGACCTCGGTAAGCGTCTCGTGTTTGATTTCCATGTCTTCGGGGACTGCTTCCACGACGAGGTCTGCCCCGGTCACGGCTTCCTCCAGCGATGTCGTCCCGGTGAGGCGGTCCAGGGTTGCCTCAGCCGTGGATTCGGTCACTTTCTCCCGGGCGATACCCTCCTCCAGATTCGACTCGATGGCGGCCAGGCCGTCGTCGACGATATCCGCATCGATATCTCGGAGAGTGACGTCGTGACCGGCCATTGCCGACACTTGAGCGATACCGTGTCCCATGGTACCGGCGCCTAGGATAGCTACGTGCATCGTTTCTCAGCACAGTAGCGAAGGATAAAAACGTTGCTTGCGTCTCGGCGCCGGCGTGGCCTGCATTTAATACGTCGGCCGCGATAGGAGTCGGTGAGGATGACTGCTTCCGACTCGCAAGCCGTTGTTGTCGACGCCGTACGAACGCCACAGGTACCGAAGGATGGCGCGCTGGCCGGGACACATCCCGAGGACCTCGTCACCGCTGTGCTTGCCGCACTCGTTGACCGGACCGATGTCCCGGCCGTCGAGTGGGACGACTTCCGGCTCGGGTGTGCAAACCAGGAGGCAGAGCAGGGGCGCAACCTCGCCCGGCAGTCGATACTCGCCGGTGGGTTCCCCGAGACGGTGCCCGGGGCGACGACGACCCGCCTGTGTGGCTCGTCACTGACGACGCTCGTCGACGCCGCTCGCGCCATCGAGGCGGGCGACGGGGCGGTGTACCCGGTCGCCGGCGTCGAACACATGAGCACCGTTCCCTTCTCCAACTGGCTGCATCCAGCTATCGAACAGCGGTACAACCCCGACAGGCTCCCGATGGGACAGACGGCCGAAACCATCGCACGGACCCACGATATCAGCCGAAAAGCCCAGGACGAGTTCGCGCTGCGGTCACACGAGCGTGCGGTCGCTGCGATGGAAGGCGGGCGGTTCGACGCAGAGATCGTGCCAGTCCACACCGGCGAGACAGCGGTAGAGAGCGACAAAACACCGCGAGCAGACACGTCAGTCGAGCAGTTGAGCGAACTCCCGACGGTGTTCCGCGACGACGAGGCGGCGACAGTAACGCCGGGGAACGCGTCACCGCTGACCGACGGCGCGGCCGGGATGCTCGTCACTTCGGCGGCGTACGCAGAACAGCACGACCTGGATGTTCTCGGCCGGGTCAAGACGCGGTCCGTCGCTGGTGTCGACCCGCTAGTCATGGGACGGGGACCGATTCCGGCGACGCGTGCCGCACTGGACGACACTGGACTGACAATCGGCGATATCGACCTCGTGGAACTCAACGAGGCCTTTGCCGCGCAGAGTCTCCACTGCAAGCGCGAGCTGGGGATTCCGGCCGAGCGGCTCAACGTCAACGGTGGCGCTATCGCGCTCGGCCACCCGCTTGGCTGTTCGGGGGCGCGGATCACGACAACGTTGTTACACGAGATGCGACGGCGGGAGGCGACGCACGGACTGGCGACGATGTGTGTCGGTTTCGGTCAGGGCGTCGCGGTTGTGTTCGAGCGTCCCTGATGCTGTCGGCTACCGGCGCTGGCTGGCGACCTGTGCTTTGAAGCCGTATCTGATGACGCCCTCCTGCGTGTAGATGCGCCGCGTCGTCAGCACGACGGAGGTGCCTATCGTGACCTCGTCGGTTGTATCGAGCACCTGTGCGGGGACGCTCACAGTCTGCTCGCCAGATGGACCATCAAGCGCGACGATAGCGCTATCGAACTCGCCGCTGCTGGACTGCTGGGCGACGAACTCCGGTGGCGCACCCCCCTGTTCGATAGTCGTTACTGCCTCGACTGTCCCGGTCCCGGGCAGTTCGACAGTCTCGAAATCACCGGTGCGCTCGTGACAGTCGTTGCAGGCCCCGGTGGGCGGGAAGTTCAGTGTACCGCACGCAGAGCACCGGCCGGCGACGAGCCGGTGGCGTTGCGGAAGCGTCCGCTGCCAGGACGGGACGCTAACGTAGGCGCCGCCACCCTCGGGTTCGTCGCGCGTAATCTCGCCACGCCGCCTGAGGTACTCGGCGTAGGACAGGGAGACGGCACCGTCCAGTGCAGTGTTGACCGGAACAGGACCAGTGGCGACGAACAGCGTCGCACTCGCACCGCTTCCGTACGCGGCAATCAGCACGCGTTCGGCGTCGTCTGCAAACGCTGTCGCCGCTCCGAGAAACGCACTGGCAGCGCCGGTGTCCCCGAGCGTACTGACTGTGTCCGCGGCGGCAATAGTCTCTGCGTCAACCCCGAGCGCACCTGTTGCCCGATACGGGAGTTTCCCGTCCGGGGACTGGACCGCTGCCGCATCGACTGTATCCATCGACACGTCCAGTCTGTCGGCCGCACTGCCGAGCGTGGTCGTGAACGCCTCGCGGTCGTACTGCGGCACACCCAGGCCGGTCGTCCGGTCGTCCCCACCCGTTCTGAAGCGCGTTCCGGGGTAGGCCTCAGTGTGTGACGCCCGGTCAACGACGGTTCCGGGACCGTCCTCGTCGACAACGAGCGCGACACTCCCGGCACCGGCGGCGTGCTCGACGCCGCTGTCGGGGTCACCTCGGGGACAGTCACTGATGACGACGAGGCCGACACCGTCCCCGAACGGCCCGCCGTCCAGTGTCGCGTCCAACGCCGCCGCGCCGGAGTGCGTGGAGCCGGTCATCGTCTGCGTCTTGGCATCGTCGGGAACGTTGAGAATACTGCAGAGTCGCGCCGCAAGGTCCTCTTCCGCCATCGGTGGTGTCGTTGTCGCGAAGGCCAAGTGCGCGACATCCGTCCCGGACGCGTCGGCCGCAGTGAGCGCACGGCGTGCGGCTTCGACACCCATCGTGACCGCGTCCTCGTCGGCATCGGGGACCGCCTTCTCATCAACCCCCGCCGCATCGAACCGACCCCAGGCGGCTTCGAACTCTTCAGCGTCGATCCGCAGGCGAGGTGCGTACGCACCGATGGCCGCAAGCCCTGCGGCAGTCATCGTGCAGCCTCCCGTTCGAGGATGTGGACAACTGCGCTGCCGCCGCTCCCACCCACATTGTGAGTCAGCCCGTACTTCGGGGCCGCTAGCTGCCGGTCCGCAGCGCTGCCGGTGAGTTGTTTGAACGCCTCGACAAGCTGTCCGGCACCGGTTGCGCCGATAGGGTGACCCTTTGATTTCAGCCCGCCGGAGAGATTGACCGGCATTGCTCCGTCAGATTCGGTCGTTCCCGCTTCAAGTAACTGTGGGGCCTCGCCGCGGTCACAGAACCCGAGGTCCTCGTATGCAAGCAGTTCGGCGATCGTGAAGCAATCGTGGACCTCTGCGAAATCGAGGTCGTCAGGGCCAACCCCGGCACGGTCGTAGGCTGTGTCTGCGGCCATTTCCGAGGCAGAAATCGAAGTGTAGCTGTCTCGCTGGAAGAGACCGACCCGGTCGCTGGCCGCGCCGACCCCGGCGATCCGGACCGGGTCGTCGGTGTACTGCCCGACGACGTCCTCACTCGCGATGAGCGCGACCGCTGCGCCGTCAGAGGTCGGACAGCAGTGATAGAGGTTCAAGGGGTCTGCGACGACCGGTGCACCGACGGCGTCTTCGAGGGAGCATTCGAAGCCCAGGTGGGCCTTCGGGTTCTTTGCGCCGTTCCGATGGTTCTTGACCGCCACCATCGAGAGGTGCTCCTCGCTGGCCTCGTACTCCCGTAGATACGCACTTGCCATCTGTGCGTAAACGCCAGAGAAGGTCGTCCCAGTCAGCCGTTCCCACTCTGTTTCACCGGAAACTCCAAGCCAGTACTTCGTCACATCGCTGCTCATGTCTGTCATGACTTCGACGCCGCCAGCCAGCGCTACGTCGGCCATCCCGCTTTTGACTGCCTGCACTGCCTGTCGGACAGCGTAGCCCGACGCGGCGCAGGCGTTTTCAACGCGCACGCTGGGGACGCCGTGCAGCCCAGCGTGTTCGGTCGCTGCCGGTCCAGAGAGACCGAGCTGTCGACCGCCCACGCCGAGTGAGCCGACGACCGCTTCGTCTATCGCGTTCGTATCGATACCGTGGTCGACACTGTCGATGGCTTCGCTGACTGCGTGGTCGAACAGTGATCTGTAGCTCTCTTCGGGCATCGAGCCAAACGGCGTTTGCCCTGCGCCGATGAGATACGCGTCCCGCATACATGGAACTCTGAGGGTACTGAAAAATAGCTTTGCATCACTTGCCGACAGTCACACAGCAAGCACGACCGGCACTCGGAGTGGTCAATCCCAAACCATTTTATCACTATCATTCCACTCTATCATTGACGATGGTGTACAAGCAACTAGAGGCGGCTGACCGTACAGAGCTGCGTGCGTTGCAAACCGACCGATTACAGGGGGTTGTTACGCACGCCTACGAGAACGTCCCGTTTTATCGGGAGAAGCTCGACGAAGCGGGCGTCTCGCCCGAAGACATCCAGAGTATCGACGACATCACGAAACTGCCGATGACGACGAAAGAGGATTTCCGCGACGAGTACCCTGATGGCCTGTTCGCCGTCGACGATGCGGACGTCGCCCGGATCCACGCGTCGTCCGGGACGACCGGGAAGCCGAAAATCGTCTCGTACACGGATGACGACCTCGACAGCTGGAGCGAAGTCGTTGCCCGTTCGCTGGCTGCGAGTGGGACCGAACCGGGCGACACCGTCCAGAACGCCTACGGATACGGGCTATTCACCGGCGGATTGGGGCTTCACGACGGAGCCGAGGAGCTGGGGGCCACAATTATCCCTATCGGGAGCGGCCAGACCCAGCGACAGGTCGAGTTGATGACCGACCTGGAGAGCGATGTGTTCACATGCACCCCGTCGTATGCGCTGTACCTCGCCGAAACGGCCGAGGAAATGGGCCACGACCCCAGCGACCTGCCGATCTCTACGATTATCTTCGGAGCGGAACCGTGTACCGATCCGATGCGGGCAGAAATCGAAGAGCGGCTGGGCGTCGACGGCATCGATGTTTACGGGCTCTCGGAGATCATCGGTCCCGGCGTCTCGTGTGAGTGCCACGAAGCACAGGACGGGCTCCACATCTGGGAGGACCACTTCTACCCGGAAGTCATCGACCCACAGACGAAAGAACCAGTCGAGGAAGGCGAGGAGGGTGAACTCGTTCTCACAACACTCACCAAAGAAGCGTTACCGGTCTTCCGATACCGGACCGGGGATTTGACGACGCTGAACTACGACGAGTGTGCGTGTGGACGGACGATGGTTCGGATGGACAACGTCACCGGTCGGACTGACGACCTCCTCATCGTCCGTGGCGTGAACCTCTATCCCAGTGAAATCGAGCACGCTGTGCTTGACATCGACGGCGTCGCTCCGCACTACCGCATCGACCTCTACGAGGAGAACAACCTCGACGTCCTGGAACTCACCATCGAACGGACTGCGGAGCAAGGGCCGGGCGACAAAGCGCTGGAAGACGAAATCATCGAGCGACTGGAGAACGTGCTCGCGTTCACCCCGGACGAACTCGAACTCGTTGCGCCCGGGAGCATCGACCGAACGCAGGTCGGCAAAGTAAAACGCGTCTACGACCACCGTGACTGACTGTCAGGGCCGGTAGACTCGTCCGCGAAACGTCGCGATGCGCTCGCCATCCTGTGCAGTCACCGTTACCTCGTACTCTGCGGTGCTGTCCGCGAGATGCGTCTCCTCGGCGACCGCAGACAGCGTCTCACCGGTTTCGACGGCGTCTAAATACGAGATGTTCGTCTCCAGTGCGACCGCCGCCTCGCCGTGCGAGTTCGACGCCGCGGCGAAGGCTGCATCGGCGAGCGAGTAGACCGCACCGCCATGGGGCGTCCCATGAAAGTTCAGCAGGTCCTCGGTAATCGTCAGTTCAGTCTGGGCGTACCCCGAGTCGAGTTCGACGACGTCAATGCCGAGGGTTTCGCAGTACGCGTCGGATTCGATGCGCTCTCTGACTTCGTCGGCGACGCCGGACATACGGCCTGTGTTTCTATCAGGAATAATAAATATATACCGGTCGCCGCTGCTGTCAGCGGAGCGTAAAAATATAAATGTCTGCTATCAGATGGGGAACTATGGCGTACAGCTACGAGCCACACCACTTCGAGGACTTCGAAGAGGGACAGGAGTTTATCAGTGTCGGCCGGACGGTCACCGAGTCCGATTTCGTCATGCACTCTGCGCTGTCGGGCGACTGGACGGAACTGCATACGAACAAGGAGTACGCGGAAGAACAGGAGTTCGGTGAGCGGATCGCACACGGGCCGATGACGTTCGTTCAGGCGACCGGCTTCGTCTACCGGACCGGTATCGTCGAGCGGACCGCGTTCGCGTTCCTCGGGATGAACTACATGGACCTCCCGAACCCGGTCCACATCGGCGACACACTCCAGTTGGAAATCGTCGTTGACAACACCAAGGAGGTCGGGCGCGACGACGCCGGGTTAGTCGTCCTCGACACTGAAATGGAAAACCAGGACGGAACCGTCGTCTTCAAGGGCGACATGAAGTTCCTGATCAAGAAACGCGAGTGAGTCAACTGACGCGTCTGAAAGCGATGCATCGGTAGCGGGTAGTGCCTCGATTGTGCGACTTGGAGATCGAGGATCGCGCTCTCGCCACCCAGACATTAATGATCAATAATAACAACTAAGACGCCGCGCACTCCCTCTGTTATTGCAATGGAGTACACCGGCCCGACAGACCTGTATATCGGCGGAGAATGGCGAGAAGCGACCAACGGCGACAGCATTGAGACGGAGGACCCAGCAACTGAGCAGCCCTACGCGTCGGTACAGAAGGCCGAGGCGACAGATATCGACGAGGCAGTACAGGCAGCACGGGCAGCCGTCGCAGACGGTTCCGAGTGGGCGACGATGGACCCGGGAACGCGCCGGGCGAAAATCCATGCGATGGCCGACGCCATCGAGGAGATGAAAGACGAGCTCTCCATGGTCGAATCCCACGACAACGGGAAAACCCCCTTCGAAGCCGGGCTTGAAATCGACATGGTCGTCGATACGTTCCGCCATTACGCCGGGTGGACGGACAAGATACGCGGCGACGAGATTCCCGTCGAGGACGGCCGGCTCAACTACACCGTTCGTGAGCCGGTCGGTGTGACCGCACACATCGCGCCGTGGAACTATCCCTTCCAGCTCGCCGGCCGCGGCCTGGCACCGGCGCTGGCGGCGGGGAACAGCGTTATCCTCAAACCGTCCGCTATGACGCCGCTGTCGGCGCTGTACTACGCGAAAGCCGCCGAAGAAGCGGGCCTTCCGGATGGTGTCGTCAACGTTGTTCCCGGGAAGGGCTCCGAGGCCGGCGACGCACTCACCGGACACGAGGGCGTCGATCACGTCACCTTCACCGGGAGTACAGGTGTCGGAAAGACGGTCCAGCGCAGTGCTGCCAACGCGGTCGCCGACGTGACGCTCGAACTCGGCGGGAAGGGGCCGGCAGTCGTGTTCCCCGACGCTGACCTCGATGCCGCCGCCCGCGGCATCCAGTACGGGATTTTCATGAACGCCGGGCAGATGTGCTGGGCGAACTCGCGTATCGTCGTTCACGAGGACGTCTACGACGAGATGGTCTCCCGGATGGCAGAGATCGCAGAGAACATCCCACTCGGCGGTGGCATCGACGACGATGGGCAGATGGGACCAGTCGTCAGCGCGGGCCAGCAACAGGAGATACTCGACTACATCGAGACCGGCAAGGAGGAGGGTGCGACTGTTGTGGCTGGTGGTGGCGTTCCTGCGGACAGAGACACCGGTCACTTCGTCGAGCCGACCGTCTTTGCCGACGTGGACAACGGGATGACGATTGCACAGGAGGAGATCTTCGGTCCCGTGCTCACCGCAATCGAAGTGAGCGACGAGGAAGAAGCGATTGCGGTCGCAAACGATTCACCGTTTGGCCTCACCGCCTGCGTCTGGACGAACGACCTGACTCGCGCACACACCGTCACAGACAGCCTGGACTACGGGATGGTGATGGTCAACGAGACGCCCAACACCTGGCCACAGACACCCTTTGGCGGCACGAAACAGAGCGGCCACGGCCGCGCACAGGGCGAGCAGGCTATCGAGGCCTACACCGAGGTGAAAAACGTCCACATCAACCTCGGCTGAAACTTCCCCCGACGAGTCGTGCCCAGGCAGCCAGCAACAGTTCCACCGCTCTGCCTCACGCTGTGAAACTCCGAAGGCAAAACTAGCGAGTAATAACTGCTTACTCGAACTTTTTGAACTGCTGCAGGCACTCGTTGCAGTAATGAATCGACTGGCACCGCGACGGCCCGCGTGGGTGTTTCCGCTCGGTGTCGGTCGAGCCACAGTACGGGCACTCAGCGCCCGTCTGTTCGCCGCTGGTCGTGACACTGGGGTCGGGTTCACTCATCCGTCGAAACTCATGCCGAAGTCCCGCAGCGCTTCTTTGCCCTGTTCTGTGACCAGATCAATCGACCAGTCCGGGGCCCAGACCAGTCGGACCGACGCGGTCTCGATTCCGTCGACACTCTCGGCGGCCTCCTCGACCTCCCCGAGGATTATCTCGCGCGCCGGACAGCCGCTGTAGGTGAGCGTCATGTCGACCGTGACGTCACCGTCGGATACGTCGAGCCCGTATATGAGGCCCAGGTCGACGATGCTGACCGGCATCTCCGGGTCCTCGACCTGATACAGCGCCGCCCACACGTCGCGTTCAATGCCGTCGGCGTCTTCGCCCGTGGCCGGCACGTCGTCCGCTGCGTGGTCTTTGGTCTCGTAGTCGGTGTACGAACACGCGGTAGCATCAGCGTCCGCGCGTGGCCGGTCGTAGTCGCTACTCATCGTCGGCCGCCATTATCAGCGTCGCTTCGTCACGGCCCAGATTCCGGTAACTGGCCGTCATTTCGTCGTGTAGGTCGTGCCAGTGGTCGGTGTGTTCGTTGTCCCGGCCTGCCGGCGTTGCGGGGGCAGCATCGGTCGGCACGTCGAACCCCAGTTCGGTCAGGAACGATTCGACGCGGATCTCCCACTCGGTGCGCATCTCGTCGAGGGTCATCGTGCGGATGCCCAGCCGGTCGATGTCGGCCTCCACGTCGCCAACGGGTTCGAACAGCGTGAGGGCGTACGGGTAGAGCTCGTCGATAGCCGCCTGAACGCGTTCGCTGGCCTCCTCGTCCAGTGCCATCCGGTCCAGCCAGCTCTCGGCGTGTTCGAGGTGATAGCCTTCCTCGCCCTGGATGCGACTCGTTCTGTTCCGGATGATTTCGTACGACGAGTCCTCGAGCGCAGAGAGGCGGATGTCTTCAGCGACGTCGTAGAGGTACGCTCTGACGATAGCATCGGCCCAGTCACCTTCCGCAAACGGTAGCTCGACGAGCGTACTGTGCTGGAAGTCGCTGGGGTCGCTCTCGTAGATGAGCGATTCCTCGGAGTAGCCGAGTTGCTGTACCGCATCGTACCACAGTCGGGCGTGGCCCAGCTCGTCCTGTGCGTTGTTCGAAATCGAGAGATCCGATTCCAGTGTCGGCGCACGCACCTGCCAGAACGTGTAGCGTTCGGCCTGAACCAGTTCGTCGTCGGCGAGTCGGAGTAGCTGTGCCTCGACTGCGCGCTGTTCGTCCTCGGACAGGTCGGCTGGACCGCCGAGGTCGGATTCCGTTGTTGCCATTAGATTTCACCTCGCTGTTTCTCCGCTTCTATCTGCTCGGATTCGGAGGCTTCGACCTCCTCAGCAGCCGGATCGACGTTGTACGTCTGTGCGAACCGGTAGGACTTGTTGGTCGTTCCGCCGAAGCTCACGTCGTCCTCGGTGACTTCACCGATGTACTGGTGCTGTACGACCCAGAGACTGTTGGGGTCGTCGTCAGTGAACGCCGCAATCGCCGCCTGTTCTGCGCCGGCGGTGCTGGGGGCTTCGACATCACCGCAGTGCGTGTGATACCCGCCGGGCTGGTCCTGCCGGAAGACAGCCCACGGTTTCTCGGCGCTGTTTCCGACCTCGCCATGGCTCTCTGCGTCAGGATCGACCTGCGTGATTTTCTCTTGCGGGGCAACCCAGAGCGCGTGGGTCGGCTTCCGCCGTCCGTGCTGGATGACCGAAAACTGCTTCGCCATCTCTCGGTCGGGTGCGTGGACGTCCCGGCAGTGAACGAAATCCGCGTCCGGACTCTGTTGTCGGAATACTTCCCAGATCATCGTTCTCAGTCCGCCGCCTGTGACTGCGGGCCACTGTTCGTCGTCGTCTGGTCGTCCATCATGTCACGGACCCACTGCACCGCTTCCTGGGCCTGCCGGCGACCGGAAATCTGTTCGATGCTGCCGTCATATTCGTTCTGCGAGACGGTGAAGAACTCGTCCCAGTCAAGGTCGTCCTCGACGACCTCGTAGGTCCCGTCACCGTTGTCCCGAATGCGTGGCTCGTCGGGCATCTCCAGCCCGTATTTTTTCGCCTTCGGGATGTAGGTGTTGAGGAACGCGTTCCGAAGCTCGTCGTTCGTACACGTCTTCAGCCCGACTTCCGCAGCGAAGTCGTGGTGGGTGCTCTGGTCGTCGGTCGGGCCGAAGAACTGCAGGATTCGCGGCCACCACTCTTCGAAGGCCTCCTGAGTCATGCGCTGTTCCCTCCGGGAGCCGTTCATCAGTTCGCGGAGGATCGACTCACCGTGCTTGACGTGCATCCCCTCTTCGAAGCAGATCTTGTCCATCGCGTGGGCGTACGGCTCCCAGCTGGACTTTTTCAGGGTCGCCTGACGACGCATCGCAGCCCCGTCGACAAAGAACGCGATCATCGGCGTCTCGACGTAGCTCTCCATCGGGTAGTGGAAGCAGTTCAGGAACTTTCCGTCCCCGTTCGCCAGGTCGTCGAGCATCTCTTCGCGGGTCTTGATACCGAGCGACTCCGCCGCTCGGTAGAGCATCTGGCCGTGGCCGATTTCGTCCTGCACCTTCGCGCTGAAGGCCATCTTTCGCTCGATGCTCGGGGCTTGTCTGATGAAGGGCCGTTCGAGGTACGCCCCCATAATCTCGCTGTTGGCGTGGAATTCAAGCATCCGCGTGGCTGCCTTCCGATACTCTTCGGGAAGGTCGTCTTTCGGGCTGAACTCCCGGGGTCCAGCGCGGGCTTTGACTTCGTCAACGTTCATATGTATCCCATAAATCGTGAGGAATGTTCATACTAATTTGCCCCTATATAGACGGGTTTTATAAGTATATCCGCACATATACGAGGCAATGATAGAGGAGTGTCTAATGGTCGAATTTCGCATCGAGGGCGATGACTGTCCACTGGCAGATGCGAGTAGTGCCACTGGCACGCCCATCGAGGCGGCCCCGCCACTCCTCCGGGATGACCGTAACGTACTGTTGCGGTTCAGCGCGCAGGCGAGTGAGGAACTCAGGGACTACCTCGACGGCGACGACCGGATCCGCTATCTCTACCAGTCAGTTACCGAGGGTCGGTACAACTACCGATGTCTGTCGCTCCAGCAGTGTGTCGTCCACAAACTCATCAGCGCGGGCTTCATGGTGGAATCGCTGACCTATCGGGACGGAAACGCGATTCTAACTGGCGCTGTGGTGGGCCACGAGATCCTCCAGACGGTCATGGAGACGGCCGGTGAAACCGTCGGCGTGAAGCTACAGCGGGTGTACGCCCTGCGTGCGAGAGAAGACGCGTCTATCGCCCAGCAGTGGGACCTGACCCCGGCACAGGCGGAAAGTCTCCGGTACGCGGTCGAGATGGGCTACTTCGTCGTCCCACGACAGACCACCGCTAGTGAAGTCGCCGCCGAACTCGGTATCAGTAAGTCCGCGTTCCTCGAACGACTCCACCGCGCACAGCACTCGCTGCTCACACATCTGTTCGGCGGCGTCGGCGAAGGCCGACCGGACGACGACCGGGAGTAAAGTACCCGCGCGTGTGAGTACGACCATGCGCGTTGAAGACGGCGCTGTTCGACGAATCGTATTCGACCGTCCCGATGTCAAAAACGCGATGACCGGGGCGGTCGCGACTGAGCTCGCTGCTGCGCTCGCTGACCTCGACCCAGCGACACACGATGCCGTGCTCCTCACCGGCGACGGCGACGCCTTCAGTGCCGGCGGGGATATCGAGGCGATGAGCGAGCGTGAGGAGTCCGCGACGGAAGCCTACGAGCGGGTCCGGACGACGCTGGGTCGGGTGGCCAGCAACATCCTCGAAGCGCCGGTGCCTGTCGTCGCGAAGGTCAACGGGGATGCGGTCGGTGCCGGGCTGTCGCTCGTGGCTGTCGCTGATTTCGCGTATGCCGCCCAGTCCGCCCGGTTCGGTGCGTCGTTCATCAGCGTCGGCCTCGTGCCGGATATGGGCGCAACCGCGATACTCCCCCGGCTCATCGGGCTCAGGAAGACCAAGGAACTCGCGTTCACCGGGAAACTGATCGACGCCGAGACCGCCGCCGAGATAGACCTGATCAACGAGGCTGTCGAGCAGCGTGACCTCGACGCGCGGACGGCCGACCTGCTCGAAACGCTTCAGGCACAGCCGACGGCGAACCTCGGGCTGGCGAAGGAAGCGATCCACGACAACATCGGCCAGCCGTTACAGACCGGGCTGCGTCAAGAAGCACGCATCCAGTCACTGGCGTACGATACGCCGGCTCATTCGCGTGGTGTCGAGGCGTTTCTGGACGGTCGAACCCCGGACTTCGATTAGCGGTGGAAAAACTCCTGTGCGTTTTCGAACAGAATCTTCCGCTGGACGTCCGTGTCGAAGTCGGTGTCGCGGGCGAACGATTCGAGCCACGTTTCGGGGTCGATCATCGGGTAATCGGTGCCGAACATCACCTTGTCTTTGAGAACGGTCCCGGCGTAGTGAAGGACCTGATCGTCGATGTACTTCGGCACCCAGCCCGAGAGGTCCATGTACACGTTGCCCTTCTGCTGGCAGATCGCCAACTGCTCTTTCTCCCACGGGAACGCGGGATGGGCAATGAGGATGTCGAGGTCCGGATAGGCGGCGGCCACGTCGTCGATGAGCATCGGGTTGCCGTACTTGACCTTCAGGCCACGGCCGCCGGCGCTACAGGCCCCGAGCGTCGAGTTGCCGCCGTGAAAGACGACGGGGACGCCGAGGTCTTCGATGGTACTCCACAGGTGGTCGTGGCGTTCGTCCGAGGGGTCAAAGCCCTGTGCGATCTGCTGGAACTTGAACCCGGAGAGGTCCAGATCCTCGACGCACCGGATTGCCTCCTGCACACAATCGTCTTTCAGAGGGTCGACGCTTCCGAACCCGACGAAGAAGTCGGAATACTCGTCCCGGACCTCGGCGACGTAGTCGTTCGGGACGGGCGGGTTCCCGGTGTTCGTTTCCGCATCCCACCCAAGCAGGACAGCGCCACCGACGCCCGCTTCGTGGTACTCCGCGAGCATTTCGTCGTAGTCCCACGTCTCCAGATCAGTGCCGAACCGGTCGGCGGCGTCTTGCATCATTTCGCCGCCGGCGTCGTGGAGGAACTCACTGGTCGGTTGGTGCGCGTGCGTGTCGAACAGTTGCCTGTCGGCGACACCCGGGAGGTCAGTTGTCACAGAAGGAGCTTTTACCCAGTATCATAAAAATCCATGCCTGATTGTGCTGTGCAGAATACTCGCCGGAGCGAGTGGAGAACCGTGCTGAGGATACCAGCATCGAGAAGAGCCGATGATAACGGCGGCAGACGAACAAATCGCCAGACGAAGGCTCACCCCCGGTATGGCCGGGCGTCAATCCCCTACAATCTTACTACCGGGGAGTGAAGGCACAGCTATGGTTCGTCGCAGTGTTCTGTTCGCACCGGGTGACAATACGGAGTTGATGCGGAAAGCGGCCGGTGGCGACGCCGATGTCGTCGTCTTCGACCTCGAGGATGCGGTTGCACCGGCGGATAAAGAGCAGGCACGTCAATCCGTTCAATCAGTACTCTCGGCTGTCAGTTCGGACAACCACATCTGCGTTCGCATCAATCCCGTAGGGGTCAGCGCCACAGCGGACCTCGCAGCGATACTGACGGATGCCAGCCCTGACAGCGTGATGCTCCCCAAGGCCGGGTCCGCCGGCGACATCGAAGCACTAGAACGGCTCCTCAGAGAACACGATACGGATCTCCCGGTGCTTGCGCTGGTGGAATCGGCCGCCAGCGTCCTCAACGCGGCGGAGATTGCAGCCGCCGATGCCACCGATGCGCTCTTGTTCGGGGCCGAAGACCTCGCGGCCGACATCGGTGCGAGTCGCACCAGCGATGGACGGGAGGTGCTCTATGCACGCCAGCGGGTCGTCGTTGCGGCCAGCGCCGCAGGAATCGATGCAATCGATACGATCTACCCGGACTACGGCGATCTGGATGGCCTCCGTGACGCAACTGAGTTCGCTGCCCAACTCGGGTACGACGGGAAGATGGCAATCCACCCAGATCAGGTCGCGGTCATCAACGACGCGTTCACCCCCGATGACGAGGAGATAGCATGGGCTGAGCGCGTTGTTGCGGCCGACAACGAGACCGATGCTGGGGTTTTCGAGGTCGACGGGGAGATGATCGACGCACCGCTTATCGCACAGGCGGAGCGTGTCCTCGAACGCGCTCGCGAAGCCGGTCAACGGTAGTCAACGGCAACACCTATCCGGGACCTGGCTGTGCTGTCGCGTATGAAAGACGTCGTCCGGCAGAACTTCGATGCCAGCGTCGACGCCTACACGACCTACGAGCGGCGGACCAATCGCTTCACGTCGCTCGCACGCCTGCTCGCCGCCGAGATGGATGCTCGTACTGACGGCGGCCTCGGGACAGTTCTCGATGCGGGCGCAGGAACAGGCGTGAGCACACGCGTATTCACCGAGACAACAGCGGACACGATTGCCCTTGATATCAGCCGCGAGATGCTGAGCGAGATCGAGTCCACGGCCCGACTGCAGGCCGATTTCGACCACCTGCCGCTCAGTGACCAGTCAGTCGACGGCGTCGCGTTTACCGCCTCGCTCTTTCTGGTCCCCGACCCAGCGACTGCAGTACGGGAAGCTGCCAGAGTCCTCCGGTCTGGTGGAGTGGTCGGGGCCGTCGCACCGCTTGGCTGGTTCGATTCTGACGGCACAGACGCGTTCGAGCAGTTCGAGCGCGAGTCGCGCTCCCCGACTGATACACCGGCTATTCGGGACGCCCTCGCGGCTGAGTTCTCGGCGACTACAGGAACCTGGAAATTTTCGACAAGTGCCGAAAATATTCGGCTATTCCACGCGATTCCCGCGATGGCCGCACGGCTCTATCCGAAACTCGAAACGGAGAAACGAGTGCGGCAAGCCCGTGAACTCCTCGGCGCTCTCGACGGCACGTTCGAGCAACGATGGCGCTGGGTCGTCGGTGTGCCCGAATAGGTGACTTGAATCTGCGGTTCGTCCGTCGAGCGGTCACAGCGTCACTCGGCGTGGTCCCGTTTCAGCGACAGCACGGTGCGGTCGAACTCACAGACGAGGACGTCGTCCGAATCTGCGAGTTTGAACACCTCGACGTGCATCGTGACGACGCCGCGTTCGCCGTCGCTGGTCTCGCGTTTGTCGGTCACGGTCGACTGCACGCGAATCGTGTCGCCGTGGAACACCGGGTTCGGATGCTCGACGCTGTCGTAGGACAGGTTCGCGACGATGGTGCCGTCAGTCGTCTCTGGAATGGTCAGTCCGACAGCGACACTCATCGTGTAGAGTCCGTTGACCAGTCGTTCGCCGAACTCCGTCTCGGCCGCGAATTCAGCATCGAGATGGAGCGGCTGCTGGTTCATCGTCATATCGCAGAACTGCTGATTGTCGCGCTCGCTGACCGTACGGCGCTTCTCGTGTTCGATGGCCTCGCCGACCTCGAACTCCTCGTAGTAGCGTCCTGTCATAGCTCAGAGGATGGTCCCGTGTTTCTTGTCCGGGAGGTCTTTCTCGACGGTCTCGTAGAACGCAAACCGGTTTGTCAGTTCCGTTCTGAGGTCGCTCGGCGGGACGATGTCGTCGACGACGACCTCGCTAGCCATTCGATGAATGTCGATATCCTCGCGGTAGGCCTCGCGGAGTTCCTGCTCCTTTTGCTGTCGCTCGTCCTCGTCGTCGATCTCGGAGAGCTTGCGGGCGTAGACGGCGTTAATAGCCGCTTCAGGTCCCATGATCGCGATTTCCCCACTCGGAAGGCCGATTGTCGACTCGGGGTCGTAGGCGGGACCGGACATCGCGTAAATGCCCGCGCCGTAGGCCTTCCTGACCACAACGGACTGCTTGGGCACTGTCGCCGAAGACGTGGCGTAGATCATCTTCTTGCCCTGTTCGAGGATGCCCTCTTTCTCGACGCCAGACCCGGCCATGAACCCCGGCGTATCGCAGAGATACAGCAGCGGGATGTTGTAGGCGTCACAGGTCCAGATGAACTGGGCGGCTTTCTCCGCCGCGTCCGGGAAGATGGCCCCGGCACGCTGGGCTGGCTGATTGGCGATAACTCCGACTGGCCGCCCGTCTATCCGGGCGAACGACGTGATTATCTCCTTGCCGTATTCGGGCCGGAGTTCGAGCGTCGACCCGGCGTCGACGACCCGCTCAATCACGTCAAACATATCGTAACCCTTGTTCGGCTTGTCCGGGACAACGGCGTCAATACCCTCCGGCGAGCGCTTCGGGGCCGTCCCACTGGTCTGTGGTGGGTCTTCGTCGGCGTTGTCTGGCAGATAGCCGATGAGTTTCGCGACGAGTTCGCGGGCGTGTTCCTCGTCGTCAGCGATGAGGTCCGCACTCCCGGAGTGCTGTGCGTGGACAGCAGGGCCTCCGAGGTCGTCGAGGCTGATCTTTTCGCCGGTGACCATTTCGACCATCCGGGGGCTGGCGATGGCCATTGCGCTCATGTCCCGAACCATGACGGTGAAGTCCGCGAACACCGGCGTGTAGGCTGCACCGGCGATACAGGGACCGTACAGCACACAGATCTGCGGGACCCGCCCCGATAGCATCGAGTGGTTGTAGTAGAACTTCCCGATACCTTCGCGGTTGGCGAAAAAGCCCGTCTGCTGGTCGATACGGCCGCCCGAGGAGTCCATCAGATACAGCACCGGTCGCCCGGTTTTCAGTGCCCGCTGTTGCATCCGGAGGAACTTCTCGACACCCTTTGCCGCCATGCTGCCACGTTTGACCGTGTAATCGTTGGCCATGAAATGCAGGTCACGGCCCTCGAACTCCGCGGCCCCCGTGATGAGCCCGTCAGCCGGGAGCTGGTCGTCGGCGTCGAACTCCGCAAATTTCCCGTCCTCGAACAGGAAATCGTCACCGAACCACAGGTCGATACGGTCCCGGACGAACAGCTTGCCCTCCTCAGGTAACTGCTCCTTGTACTTTTCCGGCCCGCCTTCGAGGATCTCTGCAATCTCCTCGCGCAGGGCCTCTTCGCGTTCGGTCGGACCGAGGTCGTCGTCGACCGGTTCCGTGGATTCGTCCCGTCGAGTGCTGTCGTACGTGGCACTGGCGACCGTTTCGCCGCTGTCAATGACGAGGGTAATGTCGTCCTCAAAGTGTGTCGCCAGCGCCTCGGCAATGGCCTGTGCTTCCGATTCGGTCGCGTCGTCTGAAATTCTGACTTGCATACTTACTCCTCCAGTACAACCAAGGTGTCACCCATGTCTACGGAGTCGCCCTCCGCGACCGGGACGGACGCGACAGTGCCGCCCGTGGATGCCACCACGTCGTTTTCCATTTTCATCGCCTCCAGCACGCAGACGACATCGCCCGCTGCGATATCGTCACCGGGCGCGACTTCGGTCGAGAGGATAGTGCCCTGCATCTCAGCCGTAATCGCACCCGACGTGGCCACCGGGCCGCCACCGGATGAATTGCCGCCCGAAGCGCCACTGCCGGAGCCGCCACTGGCGTTACCATCACCGGAGACGCGGGGCAGTCCGTCCGTAACGACGACATCGAAGCGCTTCCCATCGACTTCGACGGCGATTTCGTCCGTCGACGCCGATGAGGTGTTGCCGCCGACCTCGTCTGTCCCCCACCGCGCGACGGCCGCGTCAAGGGCATCGTCGGCGAGTTCCTGATCGAGGTATTTCGTCGTGTGCGTCCCGGCGCGGAACGTGTCGTCGTCCAGCATCAATCGATGGAACGGGATGGTCGTGTGGACACCCTCCACGGTGAAATGGTCGAGGGCACGCCTCGACCGGTCCAGACAGTGGTCCCGGTCCTCGCCAGCGACGATGAGCTTCGCGATCATCGAGTCGTAGTCGCCCCCGATCTCGTCGCCCTGCGAGACTGCGTGGTCGAGCCGCACACCGATACTGCTTGGCGGCGCGTACGTCGTCAGCGGTCCCGGCGTCGGCGCGAAGTCCTCGGCCGGGTTCTCCGCGTTGATTCGGTACTCGACGGCGTGTCCGTCTATCGACACGTCCTCCTGTGTAAAGTCCAGTTGCTCGCCCGCGGCGACCCGGAGCTGCCAGCGAACGATGTCGATGCCCGTCACAGCCTCGGTGACGGTGTGTTCGACCTGAATGCGGGTGTTCACCTCCATGAAGTAGAACTCCCCGTCCTCGACGAGGAACTCCACCGTGCCGGCGTTCGTGTACCCGGCTTCGCTGACACCGCGTCTGGCGGCCTCGCCGATCTGCGTCCGCAGTTCGGCATCGAGAGCGGGACTCGGGGCTTCCTCGATGACCTTCTGGTGGCGACGCTGGAGCGAGCAGTCGCGCTCGCCCAGATGACGGACGTTGCCGTGTTCGTCTGCAAGCACCTGCACTTCGACGTGTTTCGGTGCTTCGAGGTACTTTTCGACGTACACGGAATCGTTGCCGAAGTAGGCTTCCCCCTCGCGCTTCGCGCTCTTGAGCGCCTCCGCGACCTCGGCCTCGCTCCGGACGATCTTCATGCCACGACCGCCGCCGCCACCTTCGGCTTTTATCGCGATGGGGTAGCCGTACTCGGCACCCAGTTCGCGCACTTCGTCCGGCTCGCTGACAAGGTCCGTCGTGCCGGGGACGACCGGGACGCCGGCATCCTGCATCACCGTCCGGGCTTTCGTCTTTTCGCCCAGCGTCTCCATTGCGTCGCTTGGCGGCCCGACCCAGGTGATGCCGTCGGTAGCCTCGACGCGGCCAGCGAACTCAGCGTTTTCGGCGAGGAAGCCGTACCCGGGATGGATCGCGTCGGCCCCGGCCCGCTCGGCAACATCGAGTATCGCGGTCTGGTCGAGGTACGACTCGCTTGCGGGTGCCGGGCCGACGTTGTATGCGTCGTCGGCGTACTCAACGTGGCCGGCGTTGCGGTCGGCATCGCTGTAGACGGCGACCGTTTCGATACCCAGCTCTTCACACGCAGCCATCACACGGACCGCGATTTCGCCGCGGTTTGCGACAAGGACTTTCTCGAACATTAGTAGGATCTGGGGAAGCCGAGGTGCTGGCCGATATGGTTGTACGCCATCTGCTGGGAAACCGGGGCCAGCCGTGTCAGGTTGATTTCGCGCCACCAGCGTTCGACGTCGTACTCCTTCGCGTAGCCCCAGCCGCCGAACGCCTGCATGGATTGCTTGACCGCTTCGATGCCAGCGCTGACGGCCGTCGCCTTTGCGACGTTTGTCTCGTAGCCACACTCCTCGCCCTGATCGTAGAGCCAAGAGGCCTTCTCACGCATGAGCGCCGCCGTTTCCATGCGTGCGTACGCCTTGGTGATCGGGAACGACACCGCCTGATGGCTCCCGACAGGCGCGCCAAACACCTCCCGGTCGCTAGCGTACTCGATAGCAGTGTCGGCGGCCAGTTTGCCGATACCGGTCCCGGCGGCCGCAAAGCCGATGCGTTCCGGGTTCAGCATATCGACCAGAGTCCACCAGCCGTCGTCTTCCTCCCCCAGGAGGTTCTCCTCGGGGACCCGAACGTCCTCGATGAAGACTTCACAGGACTTCGAGTAGTTGATGCCGTGTTTGGGAATCGGGGACACGTCGATGCCGGGGTCGTCCATATCGACGATAAACAGGCTTATACCGTCGGTCCCGCGCTCGACCTCGTCGCGTGGGGTCGTGCGCGTGACGAGAATCATGTTGTCAGCCCGGTCGGCGAAGGTAATCCAGGCCTTGTTCCCGTTCAGAACGTACTCGTCGCCGTCTTTCTCCGCGCGGGTGGCGACGTTCAGCGTGTTTGTCCCGGCCTCGGGCTCCGTGATGCCGATAGAGAAGTTTCGCTTGCCGTTGGCGATGTCCGGCAGATAGGTCCGTTTCTGCGCTTCTGTTCCGCTCTCGCTGATACCGGCAGCGGCCATGCCGGCGGTGAGCACCAGATACCAGGTGCCTGCCATGCCACAGCCCTCGGCACAGAGCGTCTCCATGACCAGCCCCATCTCCTGGATGCCCATACCAGCCCCTTCGTACTCCGGCGGGACCAGCAGGCCGTGGAAGCCGGCCGCGGCCAGTTCGTCCCAGAATGCCTCTCCGAACTCGCCTGCTTCCTCTTTCTCGCGCCAGTACTCCGGTCCGTACTCGGCCGCCACGTCCGCCGCGGTCGACCGAATCATCGAGCGTTCCTCTGTTTCTTCGAAATTCATTGTGGTTGTGTCTGCGTTGGCACTCGTACTGCTTGATACCCTGTGTCAGGATTCGACTTCGGCTTCTGCTTCGGCGTCGTCGTGGAGTTCGGTTCGGCGAATTTTCCCGGTCACTGTTTTGGGTAGGCCCTCCCGGAACTCGATTTCGCGCGGGTACTCGTGTGCTGAGAGCTCTTCTTTCACGTAGCTCTGGATGTCTTCTTTGAGCGAGGCGGATGGCTCAGCGTCCTCGCTCGGCACGACATAGGCCTTGACGATGTTCCCTCGCGCCTCGTGTGGTTTGGGGACGACTGCCGCCTCGGCGACCGCGTCGTGTTCACCCAGCGAACTCTCGACCTCGAACGGCCCGATGCGGTAGCCAGCAGAGAGGATCACGTCGTCCGCACGCCCCTCGAACCAGAAGTAGCCGTCCTCGTCTTTGTGTGCCAGATCACCCGAGAGATACCATTTCCCGTCTGGACCGTCGATAAATGCCCGCTGGGTCTTCTCGGGCTTGTTCCAGAACTCGGCGAAGAAACACGGGTAGTCGCCGCGCTGTGCGATTTCGCCCGTCTCACCGGGTTCCAGAACCTCGCCGCTCTGTGGGTCGACGATGTCGGCCTCGATTCCGGGGAGTGGTTTCCCCATCGACCCGGGCCGGAGGTCCATCGTTGGATAGTTGTTGATGATCATGTTCCCGGTCTCAGTCTGGCCGTACGTATCCAGAATCGTGACGCCGAGTTCGTCTTCTCCCCACTCGACGACGCCAGCGCTGAGCGGTTCGCCGATGGAAAGCGCATGCCGCAAATCGAGGTCGACATCCGCAAGGACCTCCTCGTTCTCTCGGAGCATCCGGTACGCCGTCGGAACCGAGAACAGGACGCTAATCGGGTATTCGTCGAGCAGGGCGGCCCACTCGTCGGTGTCGAACTCGCCTTCGTACGTGAACAGCGACGCACCCCAGAACCAGGCACCGAGGGTGTTGATTGCACCCGTCAGCCAGCCGAGGTCACCGGTCGACCAGTACAGGTCGCCGTCTTGAAGGTCCACGGCGTACTTCTGTGTTGCCGCGACGCCGGCGATCCAGCGCTGTTTGTGGAGGACACCCTTGGCCAGCCCGGTCGTTCCCGAAGTGTAGTACAGCAGCGCGTCGTCTTCCCCGCTGGTCTCAGCGACCTCGTACGCCGTGCTCGCGCCATCAAGCGCGGTATTGAACACCACGTCGTCAGCGGGTGCGCCGCCCCCGCGGTCAACGGTGAGTACGTGTTCGACCGACGGGGCCTCGTCCAGCGCGTCTTCGACCGTGTCGCGATTGTCGGTCGTGGTGACGACGACCTTCGCGTCGCAGTCGTCCAGACGGTACGAGATGCCGTCGGGGCCGAACCGCTCGTTGACACTTCCCCAGACGGCACCGTGTTTGAGCGTGCCGACCAGCGCCACGTAGTGCTCCGGAATCCGGGGCATGTATGAAAAGACCCGGTCACCCTGGGCGACCCCGAGGTCGTCGAGAACGTTGGCGAACTGGCTCGAACGGTCAGCAAGCTCCCAGAACGTCATTTTCGACAGCTCTCCGTCGGTCCCGACCTGGTAGAGTGCGACCTGGCCCCGGTCGGTCGCGTGACGGTCGGCGACTTCGTGCCCGATGTTCAGCTCGTTTGGTGCGTCCCAGTCCGCTGCCGCGTATATATCGTCCCAGGAGAACTCGTTTCGCGCTGTGTCGTAGTCCGGGAGGTTGTGGCTGGTGACCATACACCGCTCGGAATACCGGATTCTGGTATAACTGTACCGGTTACTTTTTGCGAAAAACGTATTGAATCTATTTTATTTTTCATTCCTACCTAGGTATTATTCGATTTCAGTATGGCGTAAACAGAACTGATTACAACATATTCGAAGATATATACACGCGAGAGACATATTCAGTGGGGCGATTCGTTTTCAGTCGTCTCTCCGGGAGCGGTGTCGGGTTCGTCCCACAGGACACGAGCCACGTCGCGGACGTCGTTCGGGAAGGAGTTCTCGAACGTGACTCGCGGCGCGATGTAGGTTTCCTTCCAGCGCGGGTCCCACGCCGCGTTCACGTACAGGCGCGAGCCGGTTTCGTTGTCTCGTCGATAGTGAGGGCGTGTCGCTGCCGGTGCATCCGGTTCGCTGAACGTCCAGTCGCGGGCGGGGTGGGATTTCAGCCAGATATCGGCCAGAACGCGGCCGAAGTCCTGTGGCGGAACGTCTTCATCGACGATAACGACCGTGTCGAAAAGCGACGAGAACGAAAAGAGGATGTTCGCGAGTTGCCACTCGAAGCCGCCGTAGAGCACGTCACTAGCGACGAAACAGATACCGAGTTCAGCCTCTGCCGGCAGCATAATCCATTCGACTGGCGAGATGCCCCAGTAGTTGTTGAGTCGGTGATAGAGCGCTGCGGCGGTCACGAGCCCCGTGAGACGGGTGTCATCCGCGAGTGGGCGACCGACGGGGGAGACGGGGATGACCGGGTTTTCAGTAGTGCGGACGCGCTCGACCGACAGCGAGAGCGGGCCGCTCTCGATGACGTATTCCCAGCCCTCTCGACGGTCGGACCGGAAGTCCGGCTTGCAGTCCACGACCGTCGTCTCCATGACGACCTCCGTCGCGCTCGGGACGAGGCCGCCGTTGGTCGGGACGAGCGGGACGGTTCCGGTCACCCCACAGGACTGGATCGGCGTGGCAGTTTGCTCGGTGACAGCGAGCAGGTACGCCGTCGTGATCGCCGCCGGCGGCACGCCGAGCGCTATCGTTATTGTCGTCCCTTCACTGACAAGCGACGACAGCGTGTCCGGGACGCGCACTCTGAGCGTCTCGCCGCCCACGACCGAGCCGTGAACCGGTGCCCAGTGTGTGCCGTCAGCGGTCGAGACCGATGCGACGCCAAGCGTCACTGCGGGCCACGTATCGGTTTCGCCCTGCGGGAACCGCAAGTCCTGTGCGTCGATATCTGTTCCCGAGGCCGCCTGACCCGTGTATGTCGGGTCCAGGTTCCCGCCGGCCGGGCCGAGAGTGCTGATCGTCTCCAGTAGATCAACGAGCGTGGCTTCCGGGTCGAGTCCGAGGCCGAGCGACAGCCGCGACCACGGCCTGGCCTCGCGCTGGTGTGTCTGGTCCGGGCCGCTGAACACACCGCTAACTAGATCACTGCCGGCGGCTCGCTGGAATCGAAGCGCCGGTCCACTCGCGCGGAGCGCCTCCGCCGCAAGCACGTCCACCGGGACTTCGAACGGGCCGTTGAGTCGGACGAGGTCGTCGTCGCCGGCCAGTCCGCGGACGTACTGCGTGAACGGTATCACTGTGACTGCCCCTCCCGCTCGTCGAGCCGGTCGAACCGCGCAGCGTTTAGGCCCGCTTCGACCAGCCGCTCCTGGGCTCGCTTCCGGGTTTCTGTGGTCGCTGCCATCTCCGCCGCGTCACCGTCACTCGTTGCGTCAATGTAGGCTTTGGCCGTCTTCGCCTTCGACGTCCCCACGTCCGCGTTGCCCTTCTCGTCGGGCGTCTGGTAGATGTTGAGCGGAACTTTCGGCATTCGCTCGACGCCGAACTGATGGAAGTCGGCGTCCGGATCGGCCTCAAGCGCGATAGCTGTCAAGACTGCCCGTGGGTCGAGCGGGTCGACAGCAGCGTCGACAAACACGAAGAAATCGATGTGGAGCATCCCCCACGTCGTGAAAATGAAGTTCGCCAGTTCGTGGAGATAGCCCGGATACGGTCGATCCGTCGCGATGACCCAGACGGTGCGAGAGGTGAATCGCCACGGGACCGCCATCGCAACGTCGAATCCGGCGGCCCGAAGACCGACAGTCGCGTCGGGGCCGGCCGCGACGAGCCGGAGCGTACTGGTCGAGTTTTGCCCGTATCCGACACCGCTCCCCTCGACACAAAACGGTATTCGCGGTTCGTGGCGGTGGGTGATCGCATCGACCTCGAACACCGGCATGGAGCGTCGCGGGCCGTTCATGTAGCCGAAGTAGTCGCCGAACGGCCCCTCGTCGAGGCGGTCGTCGGGTCGAACGTGGCCTTCGAGAACTAACTCGGCCGTCGCCGGGACGTACAGGTCATTGGTTTCGCACTGGACGAGGTCCACAGGCTCGCTTTTCAGGCCGCCCGCGAATGCCGCTTCGCTCCGGCCTGTCGGAATCCACATATCCGCAGTACACTCGACGGTGGGTTCGGCACCGATGACGACCGCGACGGGCATCGGTTCGCCCCGGGGTTCGTAGTCGTAGTAGTAGCGGTTGGGTACCTGCTCGCCGGCCAGTAACAGCAGACTGGCCTGGGAGGAGTCGTGGATCATCATGCGATGGCTCGACCAGGTCCCCCACTCCGTGTCGGGGTCCGGTGCGACGATGGTGTGGAGATTCGAGTACCGTCCCCCGTCGCCCTCATGGATATATGGCCACGGAAACGACAGGAGGTCGACCTCGTTCCCCGTCCGCACTGTTTCTTTGCAGGGGGCCTCCTGGCTCGCGACAGTTCGGGGCGCTTGTGGCGCGTTGAGGCGATCAATCACTCGGTCGTAGTACGTACGGCCCGAAAGGCCGCCTGAGAGTCCCAGCGCGCGGGCGAAGTGATCCCAGGGACGCGTCTGGGGGCCGCGGTACGGATCGCCAACCAGTTTCGACTCCGTCTCTAGCCCTGCGATGGACTCGAACACCGGAATCGGGCCGTCGCGGATATTGGCGAGCATCGTCGCCGCGCTCGCTTCGAGGTCCCACGACACCGGTTGGTCAAAGGACCGGAGCCAACCGGTCGTGTCGAGCAAATCGAGGTACTCGCGGAGCGAACTAACCGACATAGATCACTCCTGTTGTTCCAGCACGCGCCTCAGTGGGTCGTCGTCGAGTTCACGGCGGACCTCAGCGTAGGCGTCAAGCAGGGCCGGTCGTTCTGTGGCGAGCTGGTCGAACGCGATCTCGCGAAGCGCATCGGCCGTTGACTCGTACTCGCCGGTCTCGACGAGATACTGTAAGAGGACCTTCAGATCGTCGGATCGTGTATTGAGGATGTTCGACGCCGTCTCCTGTTCGGCCGCCAGATGCGTCACCAGCTCCTGATCGATACCAGTCGCCTCAGTCTCGTCGAGCAGTTCGACGTATCTGGTCTCGCTGACGCTCTCGTGTGGCCCGGCGACGATTGTTAGCGGTTCCGGGTCAGTGAGCGCATCGGGGTCTTTGGCAATCCGAACGCGTGCCTCGAAAATGCGTTTCGTTTGGGCATCCGTGATCTGTAGTGTGGTCTCTGTCTGTGCTTCTTCGGGGAGATGGTCTGCTGACGTGATGTAGTGGTTCGACATTACCTGCCCTCAGTTGTTTTGCTGATGTTCTTAGCAACCTCTTGTCCCTATTGCATATATGTACCGTCGTCAGTCCACCGTTTCACTGACCCGTGCATCCCAGGCACGGTTTGTCGCTCGAATCGGGCTCTGTGAGCTGAAATGCGCGGATCACTAGTATTGAGAGGTTGTCAGAAAGTGTATATTTACACGAGCCAGTATAATGTTTCCTTCAGTTATATATGCCGCTTGATCGAAGCCAGAGTATGCACTGCCAATTGACGCGACTCAGCCGTTTTCGCTTCGATAGATGAACGGATTGTTTCGCCGGTACCTGGTCGTTATCGTCCGGTTTTTACCCTTCGCGCTGTCATTTCTCCGTGACCGTCGGCGGTTCGTCCTTTTTGGCTCACGAAGACAGGTTCCAGACGAGAAGCATCGACAACGGGCCGAGCAGATCCGGGATACGATGCTCGAACTCGGACCGGCCTTCATCAAAGTCGGGCAGGTACTCTCGACGCGCCCAGATATCGTTCCACCGGTGTATGCCGACGTTTTCGGAACCCTTCAGGACGAAGTGCCAGAGGGTGCAGGGGGCGATCCAAAACACGTCGTCGCGGAAGAACTGGGCGACGAACTCGATCAGTCGACGCTCGAACCGGTCGCCGGCGGGTCGCTCGCGTACGTCTATACGGCAGACTATCGGGGTGAGCGAATCGCACTGAAAGTTCGACGTCCCGAATTGAAACCCGTGATAACGCGTGACCTCCGGGTGGTCCGGGGGCTGCTTCCGCTGATTCGCCCCTTCGCTACCGAACGCCAGCAGTATTCGATCCAAAACGCGGCTGACGATTTTGAGGACATCATCCTGAACGAGTTGGATTTCAAGCGTGAAGCGACGATCATGGCCGATATCAGGGAGAACTTCGACGACGATGAGCGAGTCGTCATCCCTGCCATCTACGAAGACCTGTGCTCTGAGCGCGTGTTAGCTATGGAGTATCTGACCGGTCGGAAAATAACCGACGACGACGCTTTCGACGATGTCGACGTGACGCCACACGAGATGGCGACACGGATCATCAATGTGTACCTGGAGATGGGTCTCGTCGACGGCGTGTTCCACGCTGACCCCCATCCGGGCAACCTCGGCGTCACAGACGACGGCCATCTGTTACTCTTCGATTTCGGCATGAGCGAACGCCTGCCACCGACGGTTCAGGACGATATCATCGCCCTCTATCGGGCACTCGTCCGTCGTGACGTGGACGACCTGGTGGACGCGCTCATCGCGCTCGATGTCCTCGAACCACACGTCAACCGCGCCGAGGTCGGCCGGGTGCTCGAACTCGTCATCGAGAACCTCGAAGGCCAGTCGGAGATCACCTGGCGGCAGATCATTACGGAGTTGACGACGACCCTCCGTGCGTTCCCGTTTCGGATTCCGCCGGACGTGATGCTACTCATCCGGGTCGGGACCGTCGGTGAGGGCGTCTGTCGACAGCTCGATCCGGAGTTCGACTTCCTCGCCGCTGTTCGCTCGTTTCTCGTCGAACAGAACCTCATCGAGAGTGAATTGGACGCAATCATCGAGGAAACGTGGGCGGACGTGCGCCGGTCGCTTCCCGCGCTGGCACGGGTCCCGTCACGAGTCGACCGAACGTTGTATCGGCTCGAACGTGGTGAACTGGTCGTCCGTACGGAACCGGCTGATGGACATGGAATAGGGGAGCGGAATCTCGGTTACGCGGTGATCGCCGGAGCGCTCATCGTGGCAGCAGCGATTCTGACCTTTCACCAGCGTCCGTACGAGATCCCAGTACTTGCCGTCGCCGCCGGCTTTCTCCTCGTCTACCTCGTCGACATCGAGTCGTAGCTCCTGCCTCACCGGGTCTCCAGAAGAACAAACAGCAATCCGACCGAGAGTCGGAATGCAGGTGACGGCACAGGTGTAGTCGGCTCATCCGGAATGGCTCGCGCAGTTCTCCGGTCATCAGGGAAAAACCGAGCACGGCTCCGAAGTCGCCACAGCAGACGACCGATACCGGCTCTCACACCCGAAGTTTGACAACTTGGAGGCATGAACCCCTAGAGAATGGTCGCGATCATCGATTCGCTCCTCCTTCGTCTCCTCGTTGCATTCGGTATTGGTGCTCTCATCGGACTGGAACGGGAACAGGCGAAATCTGGGGGCACGTTCGCTGGCAGCCGGACGTTTCCGCTGTTTGCCCTCGTCGGTGCAACCGCCCAGGCGTTCTTTCCGGCCCTCTTACCCGTCACTGTCCTCGCTATTGCAGTCCCCCTGACCGTCGCGTATGCCGGGAAAGTGCTGACTGAAGGGGATATCGGACTCACGACGGTGACCGCTGCCTTGCTCACTGTCCTTCTGGGTGCGTTGGCAGTGTCCTCCGAACGCGGGATGCTGTTCGCGATCATTCTCGGCGGGAGTGTCACTGTCCTCATGTCGGCGAAACCCATGATCCACAGTTTCGTCGACCAGATCGACGAGCGGGAACGCCGTGCCTCGCTCAAATTCATCCTCGTCGTGGTGGTCGTGCTGCCGATCCTGCCTGATCGTGAACTCGATGTCCTATACGGCCTCAATCCGCGGTTCATCTGGCTGATGGTCGGCTTTGTCACCGGCCTGAGCTTCGCTGCCTACATCTTGAGCCGGTTTCTCGGAGCCAAGCGGGGGATCGCCCTCACGGGAATCCTCGGCGGGTTCGTCTCTTCGACCGCGACGACGGTCTCGATGGCCGAGCGGATCAGTGAAACTCCAGAGCTCTACAAGATCGGCTCGTTCTCGATTGTCGTCGCGTCGATCGTCATGTTCCCGCGCGCACTCGTCGAGGTCGCCGTCGTCAACCCGGCCTTACTCCCTCGCGTCGTCGTTCCGCTCGGAGTAATGACTGGTGTCGGCGTGGGTATCGCCGGCATCGTCTACTGGCAATCGACGACAGAGTCCGCGGTCGAGACCGATCTCAAGAACCCGTTTCGTCTCCGACCGGCACTGTTTTTCGGCGCTGTTTTCGCTATCGTGCTCCTCGTGTCCCAGTCCGCGAATACCTGGTTCGGCGATTCGGGTATCTATGCGACTGCGTTCCTCTCGGGGCTCGCTGACGTCGACGCCATCACGCTTACGCTGAGCGCGCTCGAAGCGGACGGTGAGATCTCGCCCGAAGTAGCGACTACCGGCATCGTCATCGGCGCTATCGCGAATACGCTCACGAAAGCCGGACTCGCGTGGCTACTGGGGACGGTCGAACTGGGCCGGCGAGTGACGGTCGCTCTTGGAATCGTCGCCGTCGCCGGCATCGCTGTCGTCGTCCTCTAATCCGTTGGGCCACCGAAGCCACGTCAGTCCCGAAAAATCGCGTCCGGAAGCCGTGAAGAAACTACCTGCGAACGTACGAGATATCGGGAAGCTCCGAGAAGCCCGCAGAATAGCCTGTAACGCAGTGATGGGCTGGCAGACGGTCAGATTACCGGTCCGGCTCGATTCGCGACAGCCGCATCGCGTTTCCGGTGACGCCGAGGCTCATCCCCATGTCGCCGACCACGACCGCGAGCGCGACACTAACCAGCCCTAGTGGGACACCCAGTGCGAGCAGGAACTTCGCGCCGAGGCTCACCCAGATGTTCTGCCGGATCACGCCGTTGGCGGTGTGTGACAGCTCGTACAGGTAGGGGAGCTTCCCGATATCGTCGCCCATTAGTGCGATGTCCGCCGTTTCCAGCGCGGTGTCGGTGCCGGCAGCGCCCATCGCGATACCGACTTCCGCGGTGGCGAGCGCGGGCGCGTCGTTGATCCCGTCGCCGACCATCGCCACCTCGCCGTACTCCGCCTGCAACCCCTCGACTGCATCGACCTTCTCGTCCGGCAGGAGTTCGGCGCGGTACTCGTCGACGCCGACCGCGTCGGCGATAGCACGGGCGGTACCCTCGTTGTCGCCGGTCAGCATCACGACGTGCTCGACACCCAGCTCCTGTAAGCGCTGGACAGCCTGCTTCGAGGCGGGGCGTACCTCGTCGGCGATGGCGATGGCACCCAGCAGCTTCGACTCCGTTCCGACGATAACGACCGTCTTGCCCTCCCGCTCCAGTGCGGCGAGTGCATCCTCGGCGAACGCCCCGTCGTCGGACGCAGCCGTTTCTTCCGGCACGATGCCACCGTCAGACCGATGCGCTGACGAGGCTCCGGTCGCTCCGCTCCCGGGGACACCGTCTGGGTCGCGGCGGGCCCGCGAGAGATCGAAGCCCAGTTCCTCGAAGAGCGCGGGCTTGCCCGCGTAGTACGTCTCGCCGTCGATCTCCCCGCGGATACCCTTCCCGGTGAGGCTCTCGAAGCCCGTCAGGTCGGGGCGGTCGCCCACACCCTCCTCGTTTGCACGGGCGAGGATCGCCGTGGCGATCGGATGCTCGCTGCGCCGCTCCAGTCCGGCGGCGTGACTGAGGAGCGTCGCCGCATCCGTGTCGCCGGCAGGGACGACGTCGGTGACGGCGAGTTCGCCCTTCGTGAGCGTGCCCGTCTTGTCGACGGCGACGGCGTCGACCCCGCCCATCGCTTCGAGGTAGTTACCGCCCTTGATGAGGACGCCGTTCTTCGCGGCGCTGGTGATGCCCGAGACCACCGAGACGGGCGTCGAGATGACGAAGGCACAGGGGCAGGCAATCACCAGCAGCGTGAGCCCGCGGATGAACCACGTCTGCCAGTCACCGGCGAACGTGAGGCCGTACCCGGCCACGCTCACTGACACTGGGTCGGCGATGACCAGTGGCGGAATGGCGGCGGTCAGAATCGCCAGCACGACGACGACCGGCGTGTAGTAGCCCGAGAACCGGTCGACGAACTGCTCGGTGTCGGTCTTTTTCGCCTGTGCGCCCTGCACCATCTCGATGATGCGCGAGAGCGTCGAATCGCCCGCCGTCGACGTGACTTCCACTTCGAGATAGCCACCCTCGTTGATGGCACCGGCGTACACTTCGTCGCCAGCGGCCTTGTCGACGGGGACACTTTCGCCGGTAATCGGTGACTGGTCGACCGCACTCTCGCCCTCGACGACAGTACCGTCGAGCGGGATTTTGTCGCCGGGGCGGACGACCACGGTCTCGCCGATCTCCACCTCGTCGGCGGGCACCGTCACTTCCTCGCCATCGCGCATGACAGTCGCCTCGTCCGGTGATAGCTCCATCAGCTCGCGCAGGGAGTCCCGTGCCCTGTCCATCGCGTAGTCTTCGAGCAGCTCGGCGATGCTGAACAGGACAGCCAGCGTCGCGGCCTCGACGAAGTAGCCGATACCGGTCGCGGCGATGATAGCCGTCCCCATCAGCAGGTCGATGTCGAGGCTCAGATTCTTCGCCGAGTAGTAGCCGCTGCGGACGACAGGGGCGCCGCTGGCGGCGACGGCCCCCAGGAACAGCACGTCGGCAACGGCCAGTGGATAGCCGAGAACACTTGCCACCGCGATATTCTGTGCTGTCAGGAGAAACTCGAAGAGGAGACCGAACGTGACCAGCGCCGCGCCGATCCACGTCTTCATGGCGCGGGGACTCGTCCAGACCTCCGAGGGCGGCGCGATATCGGCGCCGCCACCCATCTCCGCTTGCTCATCGCCGTCGGAGGCCGGGCCGCCGACGACCTCGTAGCCAGCAGCCTCGATCGCCTTGACCACGTCTGCCTCGCCCGTGCGTTCGGAATCGTACGTGACACTGGCTGTACCGGTGGTCGGCTGGAGCGTGGTGTCGACAACGCCGTCGACACGCTGGAGACTTTTGTCGACTTTCTGGGCACAGGAGGGGCAATCCATTTCGGGGACTGTGAGGCGGACAGTCAACTCCTGTTGCTGACCGCCCCCACTTGCCTGCCCCGTCGAATCCGGATTCTCTGTCATCACTTCATGATAGGCGCGTGAGTTCGATAAGGCTTTGTTGGAATATTCCAACCCGATGGGTCAACGTGATACCGAGGACTCCTCGCCCACTCGGCTGCCCGCGACGTACTGCTTCGCCAGCTGTTCCTCAGCCCGACGCAGTCGGTAGGTGAGCGTCGACCGGGGGACGTCGAGGTGCTCGGCTAACTCGCCGACGTCGACCTCTCGGGGTGACTCGTAGTAACCGTGCTCGACAGCGGCCCGGAGTGCGGCCTCTTGCTCCGGCGATAGGGCACCCTGTGTCCCGTCGGATTCTCGCATCGACGCCGTCGTGTCCGCAGTGCGGAGTATCTCCATCTGGGCACTTTCCCCGACGGCCGCCGCGAGGTCGTCGAAGAACGCGGCCACGTTACCCTCGCCGGAGTGAATGAGTCGCCACGTATAGTGATGCCCCTCGTGGCGCGTCTCGAACAGTACGCCCTCTCCGAGGTGATCGCGGGCGATGTGGGGAACCGAAGCACAGGCGGGGGTGCGTTCCCAGTCGGAGTAGAGGACAAGCGTGTCGTCGGCGCGGTCGAGGACGCGAGTGGTCTGGGTGGCTCCGCAGTCCTCGGTGGCGAGACAGTCGGCGTAGTAGTCGCTGGTGAGAAAGGCGTCTTCGATGGCGTCGAGCGCCTCGGGAGTTCCGGTAGCGTGGTCGACGCGCCAGAGACGGTCAGCAGTGGCGTGCAGCGAGAGCGAGCGGACACGGGCGTTGGGGTGTTCGGCGAGAGCGTCTGCAACCCTGTTGCAGCCCGGCTCGTAGTCGAGAGCGAAAACGAGTTCGCGCATACGCATCGTAAGCAGCGGTTCGATAAAACACGTCGGGACGATGCCGTTCAGCCTTGACTTCGGGACGCTCCGCTCATCGTTGACGACAGTCAGAGCACGTCATCGGTATCGAACAGGCCCCGCATTCATTGGATCGCAATGGCTTGTCGCTCGCGGTCCGGAATTCCGTCGGAGAGATTGTCTATGTCTGCTCTCCGTCTAACAGCGGAACCAGTGGGGTGGCTAACAGCGGAAGCGGTGGGGTTACGGGCTTTTTTTCAGGAGTTCTGACAGCCCTGTTTTGATCGAGCTGATGGATTGCTCTAGCTCGAATTCCTTGTACTTTCCACCGCCTTTCCCCCGGTTGTACTCCGCTGAGGACACAATTCCGAGTTGTGTGAGCTCACCGAGATAGTCACGGACCGAGCGCTCTGAAACCGGGTCCAGACCCTCATCACGGGCTAACTCCTGATACGCACCCAGGATGTCTCGTGTCCGGGCTGGCGTGTCATCGTCTTCGGCGAGCCCGGTGAGCGCATAGAGAACGAGTTGGCCGTGATCGGAGTAGTTACGGATACCTTCAACGACCTGATCGGTCTGTAGCCGCTGCCGGGCTTCGCGTACGTGATGTTCCGTTACGAGTTCATCGTCGTACTCCCGAGCGAGGTCTCCGGCCTCAAGGAGGAGGTCCAGAGCCTGGCGGGCGTCCCCGGAGTCTTTCGCGCCGTACGCAGCACACATTTCGATGACGCCGTCATCGAGGACATCGTCCTGAAACGCGACAGCCTCACGCTGTTTCAGAACGAGCTGAAGCTCGTTGGCGTTGTACGCCGAGAAAGACACTTCCTTTTCACAGAGACTCGACCGGACTTTCGAGGACAGTTGGTTGCGGAAATCGAGATCGTTCGAGATACCGATGACGCCCAGTTTCGCTTCGGAGATGTCACCGTTCGATCTGGCGCGAGGAAGTTTGTACAGCAGCGAATCGTCTTCGATGTGATCGACTTCGTCGAGAACGATGAGTACCGTGCCGCCCAGGTCATCGAGTGCGTCGAAGAGGAATTGATACACTGAAGCCTGTGGATATCCGGTGTTGGAGATTTGATTCGCCGGATCACGAAGTGTGTTGACGATTGCGACCGCGGCCTGATAGCTCGAATTGAGTCCATCGCAGTTGACTTCGACCGTACTGAGGTCCAGTCCGTCGACATCTGCTGCATCGCGTTCCAGGGCGGAGAGGAGGTATCGGGTGGCAGCAGTCTTCCCGACACCGCTTTTCCCGTACAGGAAGATGTTCGACGGAGTTTCGTTGTTGATGACTGGCTGGAGAGCAGCGTGATACTTCTGGAGCTCCTCGTCACGTCCGACGAGCTCCTCAGGAGTCCACTCTTCGAGTAGTGCCTCGCGTTGTTCGAATATTGTGGAGGTGGGCGAAAACGTAATATCGCTCATTTGTGTGTAGTTGCAACACGGAGTGTCTTAACCTTTGGTTCCGCTGCTTCCGCTGTTCGGTTGGGTATATAAATGATTGACCCCGCCACTTCCGCTGTTAGATGAGAGGGGAACACCTGACTGACCACTCCCCCACCCCACCGCTTCCGCTGTTAGATGGGAAATGGGATAGCAATCCTCCTACTCCCCCACCCCACTACTTCCGCTGTTAGATGAGAAATGGGATAGCGACCCTCCTACTCCCCCACCCCACCGCTTCCGCTGTTAGCGCGGTAGCCGAGAAGTTCCCTGGTCGAGGAACGGGATCGAGTAACTGCGAGTGGTTAGACAGCAGGATTTCGCGGGATTGTAGCTGTAGAGCGACACACCCACCCCACTACTTCCGCTGTTAGCTCGATGGAAAGGGGTATACGCTGTGGGACCACGCTGTTTCTCCACCCTGAACAGGTCGAGTATCTTGGGATACCTCTTCTTCGACCCCTACCCCCACCCCACTGGTTCCGCTGTTAGGACCGAAATTTGGTGGTGACCTATCCAGATCGCGGCCTGAATATCTCTAGAGCTAGTAAATAACTTCAAGTGTCTCAGTAATAAACCATAACCGTAGGACGTTATCACAAAATAGCAAAGCACCCCCTCCCATGGGGGTGGTGCCGTCTATTTATTCCCTAACAGCGGAACCAGTGGGGTGGGGGTGTGGACCCATTCTTGTTACAGTTGCTGGGGCAGGCCATCCACAACTTCCAGTCGAGGCGGAGAGTCGGCTGAGGCGTCTATCGACTCGACACAGCGGTGAACCATACGGCCCAAACTTACGCCGACAGACGATACCCGGAGTAGACTTTATTCATGAGCGAGAGTAAGACAACCGCTCGGTAAGCGTACGGATTGACTGAATCCAGAACTGTAATACGACTTGAAGCTGTATTGTCCATTATGTCCGACAAAAACCCACAGCCAAATAATCCATTAGCTCCGTATTATCCCTCAGAAACGCCGAGTTTGTCGGGGAATGGTCGAAAGTGGTTTGCCATACTTGTTCTCGGGTTCTGGCTATTTCTGGCGGCGATTGCGCTCGCTGTTGAGCTTTTCCTGTGATTTCGCCACAGTTGCGACTGAGAACCGCCGGCACGAATAGACACACCCGGCAGCGCCCAATATCCATTTTCAGCGTATTACCCGCGTCTCTTCACCTCACGGCCCCTCTCCAGTTTCGCTCGCACCAGACTGGGCTCCCGATCACTCACCGATAATCGCTGTGGAGCCGGCCTGCCCCTCACCGCGGTTCGAAGACGTGGACCGGCCAGTCGCTCTCGTAGTCGAGCGCGACCTCACGCTCTGTGGCCGTCGGCTCCCGCACCGTGAGTTCGACCGGGTCACCGATGGTGACGTCGGCGTAGTCGGCGGCAACGCGGCCAAGCAAGCGGCCACCGTCCGCGAGTTCCACCACGGCGACCGTGTAGGGCGCGTCCGCTTCGAACGCCGGCGGCGGCGTGTGGACTGCCGTGTACGAGAAGATCTGGCCCTCGGGTGACTGCGGTTCGACGTCGACGTCGCGACTGCCACAGGCGTAGCAGGCCGGTCGCGGCGGCAACAGGACCTGTCCACAGTCCGTACAGACCCCGCCCAGGAGTTCGCCATCGGCGAGCGCGTCGAAGAAGCCCGGCAGCGTCCGCGGGTCGGTTGCATCAAGGCCGCCGTCAGTCATGCTGTCTCCGCTGGCATCGAGATCGCCGTCAGTCATGGTGCCTCCGCCGTCGTAAGCACATGGCCAACGGTAACCGCGTCCGCGACGCCCCCCTCGTTGAGCAACAGGGCTGTCTCGGCATCCTCGACTGCCCGGTCGCCCGCGGCCCCCGTGAGCTGTTCGTAGGCTTCGAGCGCCTGCAAGAGCCCGGTCGCACCGATGGGGTGACCGCGGGCCTTCAGGCCGCCGCTCGGGCTCAACTGCACGTCGGTCCAGCCGTCAGCCCGCTCCGCTGGCGGCTGGTAGCTCTGATAGCCCGTTCCCGCGGGAGCGAAGCCGGCGGCCTCCGCGAGCAGCGCCTCGCAGACGGTGAATGCGTCGTGAACCTCCGCGATGTCGACGGATTTGGCGTCGATACCCGCTTCCTCGTAGGCCGTCTCGGCGGCAATGCGAGCGCCCGCGATGTCGGTCATGTCCCGCTCCGCGACCGCGATGTTGTTCGCGGAGGCCCCGCTGCCCGCGACGCGCACCTGCGGCTGGTCGAGGTCGGCCGCCATTTCGGCGGTCGTCACGAGGACGGCGGCGGCACCGTCCCCGACGGGCGCGCAGTCGTAGAGCTTCAGCGGCGGGGCGACGGGGTCCGATTCTAGCACGGTCGCCACGTCGATTTCTTTCGGGAACTGTGCCCGGGGATTGCGAGCGGCGTTGGCGTGGTTCTTCACTGCGATCTCGGCAAGGTCTCGCTCCGTGGCGTCGGTCTCGTAGAGGTACCGCTGGCCGAGCAGTGCGTACTGGCTAGGCGCGGTGATGCCGGAGCGCTGCTCGATGGCGCGGTCGAACGCCGCCGAAAGCGCGTCCGTCGCGCCGCTGGTGCCCGCGGACGTCATCTTCTCGACGCCGCACGCGAGCACGGCCTCGTGTTCGCCGTTACGGACGTCCTTGACTGCGTGTCGTAACGCGAGCGCGCCCGCGGCGGCACACCCTTCGACTCGCTCGGCGGGGACGTGTCGGAGGCCGGCCCACTCGGCCAGCAGCGTCCCCTGCATAATCTGGTGTTCGTAGGTCTCCGACTGGTTGCCGACGTACACCGCCTCGACGATGTCGGCAGGGTCGGGCAGGTCGTCGAAGGCCTCCGCAAGCGCGACCGAGAACAGGTCACGGCCCGGGAGGTCTGTGCGGCCGAGCGGCGAGGCACCGACCGACGCGATGACTGGCTCTGGCATCTGTACCTCCCACATGTCTGCGAGCCTAGTTAGTCATTCCCATTTTCTAGATAGTTGGAATATTGGCCCCGTCGAACTACGCACATAGCATCGCAGGTGCCGTCGGGGTCGCTCGTCCCCGATCTAACTCACCCCTCGAATCGGCGTTCGGACCGTCTTTCGCGTCGCGGTATCTGGTGTCCAAACTGCTTCAGTCGTCGGCCGAGGCACCGCTTGTCTGCAGTTCATGCTCCGAGAGTTCTGCGGATGGAGCGAGGAACTCAGCAGGGTCGAATGCAGTCAGTTCTTCACCCTTTGAGACCTTCTCAGGCCAGTCCGGATTGGCGAGTGCGCTCGTCGCCAACGTTACCAGGTCGGCACCGGCATCGACCTTCTCGCGTGCCGCGTCAGGCGCTCCGAGCCCGCCGTTGTCGATGATGACTGTCTCATCTGCTGCGTAGGTAGCCGCGGCCTCGGCCAGCGTCGGTCCGTCGTCGCCAAACGCCGGCGTGGTCGCATCGGGTTCGGTGACGTGGATGTAGTCGGCACCGGCCGTCGACAGTTCCTCGAAGAACACCGCTGCGGCGTCCTCGCCTTCGGGCCACAGGTGGTCCTCGTCAAGGGCGGTCGACTGTGAGACACGAATGCCAACGACGAAATTGGCGGGTGTCGCCTCGTCGACCGCAGCGACAACCTCACGCGGATAGCGCACCCGGTTCGCAGGCACACCACCGTACTCGTCATCACGCTGATTGAACTCTCCCGAGAGGAACTCGTGAAGCAGATACCCGTTCGCACCGTGTATCTCGACACCGTCGAACCCCGCTTCGATGGCGTTCTGCGCCGAGGTAACGAACCCGTCACGGATGTCGGCTAGCTCGTCGACCGTGGCTGCTTTCGGCGTAGGGAAGTCACCGCTCCCGCCGTAGGCTTCGGCCTTTTGTCCGTCCGGTTGCACCGCCGATGGGGCGATGGTCTGTTCCCCGTCGATATGTGGATTCCCCTGGCTCTGTGCGCCGGCGTGCATCAACTGGGCGAAAATCGGGACACCAGCGTCGTGGACCGCCTCGGTAACCTGTTGCCAGGCCGCTGCCTGTGCGTCGGTCGCCAGACCTGGCTGGTTCAGATACCCCTGGCTGTATGCGTTGTCTGGATAGGTCCCCTCTGTAATAAGAAAAGAGAACCCACCGTCGGCGAACCGCTGATAGTACTGTGCCATCTCCGCCGTCGCACGGCCGTCGTCGGTGGCGCTCACCCGTGTCATCGGCGCGAGGCCAACTCGGTTGTCTAACGACAACTCGTTGAGTGTAGTTCCGTCGAACAGTGTCACACCACCCGGTAAGCGGATAAGACAATTAACGGCTGGTTCAGCATACGCCGAATCAGTCGCCTGTGAGTGAAAAGATAATACATTTGCCATTTCGAAGCACGCTTCGAACGTGTTCACTCCGGCGTGACTGGGGAGCCTCCAAACGCACGGAGACTCGGGAGCCAGCCGCTCACTTGCTACGTCTATCGTTCGGTTATGACGCCCATATACGCGTACTGTCTACTATAGAGAGCAATTATAATCATTCATTTTTCATGCCTTGCTGGCAAAGGGTATGGTTCAAAGTGGTGGCGGGTACGACCATGTATCGCGGCGGTCGATTCTGAAAACATCGGGGGCTGCACTCACGGTGGGGACCGTGGGGCTAGCCGGATGTAGCAGTAGCAGCGGTGCCAGTGTCCGGCCGGTCGACGAAGACAGCCTCACCATCTGGCATGCCATGGGTGGTACCAACGGTGAGACGCTGCAGGGGCTGGTCGACCAGTTCCAGTCCGAGACGGACATCGACGCGAACCTGGTCTTTCAGGACTCCTACGAGGGGGTGCTGACGAACACACTGAGCGCACTTGACTCCGGTGAGGTCCCCGATGTCTTCCAGATCGACAGTCTGTTCGCACAGCAGGTCCTCGACACGGACGCGGTCGAGCCCGTCGAGAACTTGCTCTCCGACGACTACCCGGTCGATGACTTCCTGTCGAACGTGACCTCGTTTTTCACCATCGATGGGACGCTTACGTCGATGCCGTTCAACAACTCCAACGCCATCCTCTATTACAACCGGTCGGCGTTCGAGGAAGCCGGACTCGACCCGGACAGTCCGCCGACCACGCTTGAGGAAGTCCGAAGTTACTCGCAGACGCTCGTCGACGAAGGCGTCACCGACGCCGGCCTCACATGGCCGAACCATGTCTGGTTCGTCGAGCACTTTTATTCCGTCGACGGCCAGACGCTACTCGACGCCGAGAACGGCCACGCCGGTCAGCCGACGACGATGCAAACGGACAACGCCACGGCCCGGTCACTGTACGAATGGTGGCACGAGATGGCAGACAACGGCCTGTTCAGCAACCCCGGGATAGAGGCTTGGGGGGAAGCAACGTCCACGTTCCTCACCGGACAAGCCGCCATGTTGATGACCTCGACGGCATCGGTCACTGGTATCCGCTCCGGCGCGGAGGAGAACGGGTTCGAGGTCGACAACGCGTTCTATCCGACGATTGACGGCGACCGGACCGGGCCAGTTATCGGCGGGGCTTCGTGGTTCGTCCCCTCCGGACTGCCACAGGACCGCCAGGACGACATCGGCAGCTTCCTCGAATTCATGGGTCGACCGGAGTCACAGATCACCTGGCACAAGGGGACTGGTTACTACCCGATCCGACAGACCGCTGTCGAGCAACTCGAAAACGACGGCTGGTTTGCGGAGAACCCGATGTACCGAACCGCGTTTGACCAGTTGACACAGGCCGAGAACACGCCGGCGACAAAACGGATGCTCATCGGCCCGGCTCGGCAGGTCCAGACAACAATTCAGGATATGTCGGTCGAGCTGTTCAGCGGCGAGGTCGGCGTCGACGAGGGGCTCTCCGAGCTGAAATCGGCCGTCGAAGACGAACTAGACCGATACTACAGCTAATGTCCACCCACGAAGTATTCACAGACCGCCTGCAGGCCGGTGTGTTGCTGTTACCGACGATGGTCGTGTCGCTGTTGTTCCTCTATTACCCGACGGTCCGTGCGATAGGGCTGAGCTTTTACCAGGCCTCACTCGCCCGGGGTGACGTGTTCGTCGGACTGGAGAACTACAGGCGGTTAGCCGGCTCCACAGAGTACCTCCGGAGCGTCCTGCTATCGGTCCTGTTCGCTACGTGCGTCGTCGTCGGCGTGATGGCCGTTGCCCTGTGTGTCTCCTTTCTCATCCACGAGATCGAAGTCGGGAAGGGGCTGTATCTGGTGGCGGTTATCTGGCCGTACGCGCTGCCGCCGGCAGTCGCCGGGTTGGTGTTCCTGTTCATCGCACACCCGAACATCGGTATCTTCACGAGCTACATCGAGGCTCTCGGCATCGATGTCAACTGGTTCAGCAACGGTCCACAGGCGTTCGTCGTCGTGTTGATCGCAGCGGTGTGGAAGCAGATCGGATACAACGTTATCTTCATGACAGCCGCGCTCGGCAACGTCCCCGAGTCGCTGACTGAGACCGCTGAACTCGACGGCGTCTCCCGAACGCAGCGACTGCTTCGCGTGTACGTCCCGATCATCTCGCCGACACTCGTGTTCCTGGTCATCATGAACACGATTTACGGCTTCTTCGGCACGTTCGCCATGGTCGATCTCATGACTAAGGGCGGTCCCGCCGGTGCGACGAACATCCTCATCTACGACCTCTATCGGACCGCCTTCCAGTTCTACGAGTTCGGATTCGCCTCGGCGAAGTCCGTTGTACTGTTCGTCGCTGTCGGGCTGTTGATGTACGGCCAGTTCCGGCTGAGCGACAGGTACGCCTACTACGGAGGCTAACATGCTCGGGTCACTCCTCACCGCGTTGACTGCTGCCGCTGAGCGCTCCCGAGCTGCGGGACGAACCACCAGCGACCGCATCCGGCGATTTGAGACGGAGCAGCTCACGCTGCACGTACTCACAGCGACCGTCGTGTTCCTGATCGTACTGCCAGTGTTGATCGCGGCGCTTGTCTCAACGAAGCGGGCCGGGATCGTCACCTCGATCGCCGATCTGGCACCTGGCGGCCACGCGCTGTCGAACTACCGTCGTGCCCTCATTGGCCTCGAATTCTGGCGGTACATGCTGAACTCATTTGTGATGTCTGTCGCCGTCGTCGTCGGAAAGCTGATCGTGTCGCTGCTGGCCGCGCTGGTGATCGTCTACTACAGGTTCCCGTACAAGAACGCCGTGTTCCTGTTTATTCTCTTTACGCTCTTGCTCCCGGTCCCGGTCAGGTTTGTGCCACTGTATCGCTTGACGACGGAGCTTGGCATGGGTAACACGATCTTCGCTATCACGGTCCCATACTTGGCCAGCGCGACGACCGTCTTTATACTGCGCCAGCATTTCCTGTCGATTCCGGCCTCGCTCGTCGAGACGGCAAAGGTCGACGGTGTCGGTCCGCTGCGGTTTCTGTGGTCGGTACTGGTTCCGATGTCCCGTGCCGTCCTCGTGGGCGTCTCGGTGATCATGTTCGTCTACACATGGAACCAGTATCTCTGGCCGCTGGTGATCATCAACGCCGAGAGCCTGCAGGTCGCACAGGTCGGGCTGAGCCTGCTTCGCGGACAGGCCAGCACCGGCGAAGTGGCCTGGTCCATGGTGATGACTGGGTCGATACTGACCCTGTTGCCACCGCTGGCGCTGTTAGTGCTGTTCCGACGACAACTGCTGGAGACGTTTACAATCCAACGAAAATGAGAGGAAACCAATGACTGACGTAACCCTACAGAACGTACGGAAGGAATTCGACGGTGTCGTCGCCGTGAAAAACATCGACCTCCAGATACCGGACGGGGCGTTCGTGACTGTCGTCGGGCCCAGTGGGTGTGGCAAAAGCACCACGCTTCGGCTGATCGCCGGGCTAGAGCGGGCCACTGACGGCACGATCCAGATGGGCAACCAGGACGTCACCGGCGTCGAACCGAAAGACCGGGACGTCGCGATGGTGTTCCAGAACTACGCGCTGTACCCGCACATGACCGCGCGCCGGAACATCACGTTCGGCATGAAGTCGGCCGGCGACTTCAGTGACGAGGAAATCGACCGCCAAGTGAGAGAAGCCACAGCGGTGCTCGACATCGACGACCTGCTCGACCGAAAGCCAGGCGAGCTATCGGGCGGCGAACGACAGCGAGTCGCACTTGGCCGCGCACTAGTCCGTGACCCGGAGGTGTTCCTCATGGACGAACCGCTGTCGAACCTCGATGCCAAACTCCGGATCAAGATGCGGGCTGAACTGGCGAAACTCCACGGCGAATTCGAGACCACGACAATCTACGTGACCCACGACCAGACAGAGGCGCTGACGCTCGGTGACCGGGTGGTAGTGATGAACGACGGCCGCATCCAGCAAGTCGACAGCCCACAGCGCCTGTACGACTTCCCCGAGACTCGGTTCGTCGCGGAGTTCATCGGCGACCCTGCGATGAACATGCTCGCCGTGGATATCTCCCGTGATGGGACTGAATACGAGGCCGTCGGACCGACGTTTCGCATCCCGTTACCCGACGGCGACGGCTTGGAAACAGCCGCCGGAGGACAGGCGTTGCTAGGCGTTCGGCCGGAGAGCCTTTCGGTAGCTGATTCGACCGACCGAAGCTCGTTCGCCGCTGAAGTAACCGTCACCGAACCGCTCGGCGATAGCCTCCTGCTGGAGTGTCGGACCGGCGATCAGGAGTTCAAACTACACGCCGAACCCCGAACGGCCGTCGAGCCGGGCGACCGAGTTGCGTTGACAGTTGAGACCGAGCGGCTCCACCTGTTCGACCCACAGACGGGCGAGGCCATCTATCACGCAGCGGCGGCGCAACCACCCGAAGAAACTAGCCCCATCGATAGCACTCTTTAGGTTTTCCGACCGATTCTCGATCCTCCGATAGAAGGGACGGGCACCGACATTTCGGTTCGATCCGGTGCTGTGGTCTTCTCGAACGCGACGACCGGCGCGACCACGGGGATAGTGGCAGAGCGCTGTCTCAGAGCCGATGCTAGCGAGAGCGCTGTGCAAGCCCAGTTCCGTCCGATTAGCTTGCTACATATAGTCTCAATACAACAAAGCTGGGGATTCAACCGGCATTTATGCTATATATTGATATATACATCCACTCTGCAGCCGTTTCTACTGCTGTATAACCCGAATAAACTCAAGAAAACGCAATAGTATATACTGATATGTGCAATCAATAGTTATATATAGATTGTGTAGGTAATAGGCCACGGAATGGTTCGAATACCAGACATATGCCGTCGAACCGTACTGAAGAGTACGTCTGCTGCCGCACTGGGCTCCATTGTAGGCACTGCGGCTGGCAGGGAAAACGATCACAGCAGTACCGAACCGCCCATCGCTTCTCCACCGATCCTCGCTGCACACCGTGGCTACCGCGGGCTGTATCCGCAAAACACCATCGCCGCAGTTCAGCAGGCGGCGTACGGCGGTCCCAGCAGTCACGAGTACAATACCGATATGATGGAATGTGACCTTGTGCCTGCAGGTGGGAAGCCCTGGAAGGGTGAGGACTTCGAAATCGTCGTTTTCCATGACGATAAGCTAGACGACCTGACAGACGAATCAGGGTACGTCTGGGAGAACGACGTACAGACGGTTCTGAACGCTGAAATCCGTGACAGCGGACAGACAATCCCTCGACTAGACGAGTTCGTCGAAGCGACTCCGGACAGTATCCCACTCGACATCGAGTGGAAGGCCGCTGGTGTCTCTCCCGACGACGACGCGTCGGAATCCGATGTCGAGACCTGGGATCCGTTCACGGAACAGGCACTCGAAGTCCTCTCGCATCACGAAAACGACGTTATCATCCAGTCGTTCCAGAAGGCTGCGCTGGAGTCCATCCGAAACGCGGACGCCAGTATTCCGATCGCGTACCTGTTCTGGGATTCAATCGAGGACGGTCTTTCTATCGTCCGTGACCTGGACGCGGAGTACATCCAGCCGCCGTACAATATGATCATGAACACGCCCTTCTTCAACGAGGACTACTACCTCGAAGACCCGGATTTCGCCGAGATCGATCTGGTCGAGACCGCACACGAGGAAGGTCGGAAGGTAATCCCGTACACGATAACGACCTGGCATCAGGCGGAGAAACTGGTCGAGGCCGGTGTCGACGGAATCATCGCTGACTACCCCGGAGTGCTCGACTGAGCTCTGGGTATCGAGACCCCTGGAAACAGTTACTCCCCTGTTTCCGGACCTACTGTCCGTTTTCTACGATAGCTGCCAGTTCTGAAAGGTCGGTCACGACGTGGTCCGCGCTCACGTCACTCTCCTCTAAGTCCGCCGTACTGGTAACGCCAGTTAGCGGCAGTACCGTCTCCATCCCGGCCTGGTTCCCCATTCTGATGTCTGTCCCGAGGCGATCACCGATCATGAGACAGCGCTCCGGCTCGCCACCGAGCCGTTCCAGCGCCATCTGAAGGATTACGTTGGACGGCTTGCCGATCAACTGATCCAATTCCTGCCCGGTAACTCCTTCTATTGCCCCGATCATCCCTGCTGCATCGGGTATCTCACCACCATCTACCGGACACGTTCGATCCGGGTTGGTCGCAACGAAAAGCGCGTCGTTCTCGGTAAGTGCGATTAGCGCATCTTGTAGCGCCTGGTAATCGAAACCGAAATCAAGTGATGCGATCACAGTGCCCGCTCGTTCGGGGTCGGACGTCGTTTTCAATCCGGCGGCACGCAACTCTGCGACCAGAGCGTCTTCGCCGATGACGTAGATTTCGCGCTCCGGGTGCTGCGCGGATAGATAGTCCGCTGATGCAGTGGCGGACGTGATTATGTCCTCACTGCTGCAATCGATGCCCAGCGCGTTCAGTTTCTCGCAATACTTCTCCCGCCGGTCGATCGGCTTGTTCGTGACGAACAGCGTCGAAAGCCCCGCCTTACGTACTGTCCGTACCCCCTCTGCAGCGTTTTCGACTAACGAATCCCCGCGATATATCGTCCCGTCAAGGTCGATGATGGCACTGGTGTACGTCATCTAGAGTTCCTCCATCTCGAACGGTGACGCTTCGGCAGAAGCCGCTGCCGACGTGATCACAGGCGCTTCCTCTGCCGCAGGGGCCGCGGCGACCCTCGAAACACGCTGATAGCTCTGACTGTTCATATCAATTGGATACTGATAACCACGCCACCGATCCCGATGAGCGACAGGTAGAGTGACTTTCGCACCACCGGCGCTAGCAGTGAGCGGTTGATACTTGTTGCAAACCCGATTTTCACGAGTATACTGGAGAGCGTCCCGGCCAGCACGCCTTGCGCCGCTACTGCCGGCGATATCTGACCGGTCGACGTCAGCGTCACTGCGGTCGTTGTCGTCGTGCCGCTCGATACGATGCCGCTGAGGAAGCTCGTAATCAGGAACCCGGCTGTTCCGAAGATGCGCTGTGCTCCGGCGGTCAGAATCAAGACAGCGAGGAAGAGCAAGCCGAATTTCAGCGCATTTGCACTGCTAAACGGCGAGTCGAAATCCAGTTCCAGATCTCCCTCCCAGTCGCTATCGTAATATGCGAGTCCGACGCCACTAATCGCGATCAGGCCGAGCGGGAGTCCAACACTGACAGCCGACTCGGGGACGAATGCAACGATGATCGCTAAATTACGGACCGCCATCGCCGCATCAGCGATCAGTATCGTTCCGACTGCGAGCTCTGTGATCCCCGCATTGTTCTTTGCCCTGCCCGCGATTTCGCCGATCACGGCAGTGGAGTTCACCAGCCCGCCGAAAAAGCCAGTTACAGCGATCCCCTTGCTGCCGTATCGCTGCATCACGATATAGTTGACAAACCCGATCCCACTGACTGCGATCACGAGCATCCAGACCAGTTTCGGATCGATCGCATCCCATGGCCCGTACGTCCCGCCGGGCAGGAGCGGATACACGACAAACGAGATGATCGCAAACTCACCTGCGCTGCGTACTTCTTCTCGCGATAGCTGGTTCGCAAACTCGTGTAGCTCCCGCCGAAGGACTAGCAGGAACGACGACGTTATGCCAATAATGACGCCGATCAGAACGTGATTGGCTCCGACCAGTATTCCGACCGCGTACGCGACAAGTAACGAGGTCGAGGTTGTCAGAGACAGGCCGAACTCCAACTCACTATCGTCGCTGGTCCACTGTGCGACTATTCCCCGGATCCCGAGCAACCCCCCTTGCACGAGTACCAATGCCCCTCCCAAGGCAAGTAGTATCCTCTCGTCGAGTGACATTGCGGCAGCGCCGACCAGACTCGTCAGCGTAAACGTTCGGATTCCCGCAGACTTGTTGGCCCACTCTCGTTCGAGCCCGAGCAGCATACCCAGTGCACCTGCAATAAATAGGTGGAGTATCTCAGTATCGACAGTTATCCCCTCTATACCTCCGAAAACAGCCGTATTCGCGATTGCACTCATTACAGTCATCTTATCTTACAAACGGTGGTTCCGTCATTTTTATATAGTCTATATACTACTATGTTCTATATGGAGACAAATATACTGATGGGTAATAGGTGTTGGCCTTGAGGCTCGCTTGAATATTGCCGTGGCTCCTGCGGAACTCGAAGATCGCCCTCGATTACTGCTTAGTGTCTAGTATCTTCTATATATCTACTTCTAATACTTATTCTAGATTCTATGTGAAGAGCATCTAAAACTCGGTACAAAGGGTTTGTTGTTTTGTCAGATATAAACATAAATACTTTTTAACCCAGGTTTCGCACATGTCTGCGTCGACAATGAAACAGAACCCAGTTGACCGACGATCTGTGTTGAAAATTGGCGCTACTGCGCTTGCAGCGGGCGTTGCAGGCTGTTCTCAGGAGAGTAGCCAGAACACCGAAGCGTCTGGTGGTGACAGCACTGATAGCAGTGACGGTTCCAGTAGTGGCGACGGTAGTTCCGGACAGAGTACCAACTATCCCGAGTTCGATCCGGCGAACCCGGAGTTCCCGCAGCTGATGCAGACGCTCATCGAGGCAGGGTTCGAGACGGGGTCCCTGCAGGACCTGAAGAACATGAAGGAGCGCGAGAAGCCCCGCTACGGTAACCCCGTCCAGAGTACTCCCGGTAATCAAGACGACCTGATTGACCCGGACCGCATCGCGTTTGCGATGACGCCGACGGAGGACCCGGCAGTCTACCGGGATACGATGCAACCGCTGATGGACAACATCGCCGAAGAGACGGGGAAATCGGTCAAGTACTTCCCCCTCAACTCGTACGCGTCCCAGATTGAGGCGATGCGATCCGAGCGCCTCCACGTCGCCGGGTTCTCCACTGGGCCAACGCCGTTCGCTGTGAATCTGGCCGGCGCTGTCCCGTTCTCGCTCCAGATCTCGAAGGAGGGTGACTTCGGTTATCGGCTGTGGCTCGCCACACAGGCGGATAACGATGAGATCTCGTCGCTGGAGGACCTCAAAGGCAAGCGTGTCGCACACGCCGAACCGTCGTCTAACTCCGGGAACCTCGCTCCGCGTGCGCTGTTCTCGAACCAGGGCGTTACTCCGGGAGACGACTACGAAGTGAGCTACTCCGGCGGGCACGAACAGAGTATCCTCGGAGTGGCAAACGATGACTACGACGCTGCCCCCGTTTGTAGCACCTGTGTCACGCGTGTTGCGGAGGCGGACAACATTGACCCGACGAATCTCAAAGTCGTGTGGGCCAGCAACCCGTTCCCCACAACGAGCTTCTGTTACCGCTACAACCTGAAACCAGAAATTCAGGAAGGTATCAGGGCGGCATTCCTCGATTACGACTACTCGGACACCAAGATCGCGGAGGTCTTCGGTGGTCGCGGAAAATGGACGGAGATTGATTACGCCACTGTCTACGATATCATCCTCCAGATTCAGGAGAACAACGACATCAAGTACAACACCGAGAACGTCGAAGGCTAAGAAGAGAACCGAATAATGCTCACTGTAGATAATCTGGAAAAAACGTACGACTCCGGTGATAAAGCACTCAAAGGTGTCTCATTCGAAGTCAGTGGTAACGAGATCGTTGCGATCATCGGGCCAAGCGGGGCCGGAAAAAGCACGCTCGTTCGTAGTATCAACAGGCTGACCGAGCCAACTGGCGGGCGTGTCTCGCTCGATGATACAGAGGTGACCGGCCTAGACAAATCAGCCCTTCGCGATGTCCGGCGCGATATGGGCATGATATTTCAGGAGTTCAATCTCGTCGAGCGCCTCACGGTGATGGAGAACATACTCTCCGGCCGCCTTGGCTATCTCAGTACGTGGAACGCATTCCGTCGGAACTTCCCACCAGAGGACATCAAGCGCGCACGGGAGATCCTCAGTCGCGTGAATCTGGAGGGCGTCGAGAACAACCGTGCAGATGAACTCTCCGGTGGCCAGCGACAGCGCGTCGGTATCGCCCGTGCCGTCATTCAGCGGCCGAAAATTCTGCTCGCTGACGAACCGACGAGTGCGCTGGACCCCGATACCTCCCGGGAGGTTATGAGCCTCTTGACGGACATCGCTCACGAAGACGATATCCCGATCATCATCAACATCCACGAAGTCGATCTGGCGGTCGACTACGCGGACCGGATCATCGGACTCAGTGACGGTGAGATCGTCTTTAACGGCCCACCTGACGATCTGGATCAGGCAGCCAGAGACGAAATCTACCGCGGTGGTGAATCCATTGCGGACCGCGAAGAGCCGAGTGCTGGTAGCAGCACCGGATCTGACGACGTCATTGCTGAACGAGGTGACTAATCAATATGGCTGCTGAATCTGGATCGGCCGTTGAAGGATCTTGGGAGCGGCCCACAGTCTTCTACAACAAGAAAGTCAAGTATCTCATCTACGGGCTTATCTTGTTGTTCTTCGCGTATAGCTTCTGGAACCTTCGGATTTCTCCCAGCCGGTTCGTGCGAGGGATCGGAGCTGGTGTCGAACTCGTCACCAGTATGCTCCCGCCAGCGTACACTCCGTCGCAGCGGGAACTCCTCATACAGGGGATCGTCGAGAGTATCGTGATGACGATTGTCGCCACGACAATGGGTATTATCGTCAGCGTGCCGGTCGCTGTCATGGCTTCCAATAACCTCTCGCCGAAGCCAGTCTACTACGTCGGTCGCAGCATCGTTGCAGTCACGCGCTCACTCCACGAGCTCATCGTTGCGATCATTATGGTCAAAGCGGTCGGATTCGGTCCGCTCGCTGGTGTCCTTGCCCTCGCGTTCAAAACGATCGGATTCTTCGCGAAACTTCTCGCAGAAGAGATCGAAGACATCGATCGTGGGCAGATGGAGGCGATCACTGCTGCCGGCGGGACACCCGTTCAGACGTATCTCTACGGCGTTCTCCCGCAGGTAATGCCCCGGATCGTCGGCCTGTCGATTTACCGCCTGGACATCAACCTCCGACACAGCACTGTCGTCGGAATCGTCGGAGCGGGCGGTATCGGTATCACGCTGCTGAACTCCTTCGATAAGTACGATTACCAGTTTAGCATGGCAATTATCGCTGTCATCGTCGCCATCGTCATGGTTGGTGAAGGTGTCAGCGCTCTCGCTCGGAGGCGGATCCAATAATGTCAAACAGCACTGACTCATGGAGCCGGTTCGATCGCCGTGAGCGCTTACTCCGGTTCTTCGGGCTGCTAGCTGGACTCGTCATCCTCGTCGCAGCCTGGCGCGCCATGGAAGTGAATTACGGCTACGCCGTGACTGCCCCGCGTGAGCTGGCCGACCTCTTCGGCCGGATGTATCCCCCCAATGTGGGGTACTCCCGGAATATTGTCGGGCCGCTGCTCGAGACGATCAATATCTCGATTCTGGGAACGGCACTGGCCATCGTGATGGCGATCCCGGTTGCGTTCCTCGGAGCCAGCAACACGTCGCCCAACAAGCCGGCGTACCTGCTGGGGAAGTTCATCATCTCGTTTACCCGTTCGGTCAACGTCATCATCTGGGCACTGATCTTCGTGGTTATCTTCGGCCCTGGGGCCCTCGCTGGCGTGCTGGCGATCTCGATCAGATCGATCGGGTTCACTGCAAAGCTAATCGCGGAAGCCATCGAGGAGATCGACCGCGGGTCTGTCGAAGCGATCACTGCAGCCGGAGCATCGCCGATTGATGTGCTCATCTACAGTATCGTTCCACAGATCAAGCCGGCGTTCATCAGTGTCGCGACGCTTCGATGGGATATCAACGTCAGAGCGTCGACGATCATCGGGTTCGTCGGCGCAGGCGGGATCGGTGTCCCGCTCCAGACTGAGATCAATTACTTCAACTGGGAAGCAGTCCTGACGATCCTCATCTCGATTCTGGGCCTTGTGCTCATCAGTGAAGCCATCTCGGCCTATCTGCGCAAGAAAGTAATGTAGGCGAGCAGTCCGCTCGTATCGCCTATTATTATCCGCCCAGACAAATACATAATATTGTAAAGCATCTATCAAAAAACTTATATGTTTGGGCTGTATATTGATAGTGGGGCCAACGCCAGTGTCTGCCAACCTGGTTTCCCCACTCTCCGTTTTGCGAGTGCCTGGATCGACGGATACAGCGTCGCGAGACAAGTCATTCCGCAAGAAGGTAGGATATCGGGGCCGTCGGTGCGGCCCGGATACCGGAGTGGATCTCCTGCCTAACCGTGATGCTCGCACCAATGGGTATACGTGAGCTTACGATGTCTTACACCAGAGCCACGCTGATATACCCGAACCAGTCTGTGGCCGCCCCGCTGCTGGAGAGACGTGGTAGTGACGGCAGACGAACTCCCGGATACGTATCACGAGGACTGCTATCCCCTCACTCAGGTCAGCAACGGAATGGTGGGCAGCCGGGGGGAGTGGCGTGCAACGCACCATTCGAAGTCGTCATCCACGACGACAGGTTCTGGACTCGGGCCAATCGATGATCTGAATCGGATTCAAGGGGGAAATGGAGCGAGGACCAGAACCCACCTACCGGTACACAGTTGGTAACAAAAACAGTTGTGATATCGGCTTGCAGTCTATTGGTTCTGTGATTGTTGCGCGGCCACGAACGCTCTCTCGGAAGGAAAATTATTCAGCCGACTGTCAGCGAGCCCGTCGCAATTACGACACTGAGGTAGTCTCATTCAGAAACCGATTCATAATGGGAGAGTCAAACAGTAGTTCTCAACCTCGGGCGCCAGTGAGATGATCTGTTCTCGGCGCTCTAATTCACGGCGACGTGTCTCGATTCGCTCTTCGAGCTGTGCAAGTCGCTCCTGTTGGCCACGGATCGCGATGTCCATATCCGAGCCGGCGTCGGATTTGCGCTCGTACTCCTCGATGAAGGCCTCGATCCGTTCTCGTTCCGCCTGTGCATACTCCTCGAGATTTTCCAACTCCTGGGCAGTCTCCTTGTGACGTTTCTCCTGAAGATGGTTCTTGATCTCGTTGACACGCACGCTCACGTACCGGTCAGCGGCCGCCCGTAAGTCGGATTGAGCGTCGAGAACCGTTCGCAAGTCGTCGACGTCGGGCTTTGCTGCTACCGAGTCGCCTTCGACGACACGTTCACCAAGCGCCTGCTGAGCGTCCCCTTGCGTCGCATCCACGAAGACGGGGATGGTCTCCTCACGAATCACATCGCCAGTGCCGTCCTCGAACGCCACGCGATAGTTGTAGGTAATCCCCGGCGTGTCGACGAACGGCAGCAGTTTGAGTCCGACCGCACCGCGCTCGTCCTCCAACACGCGTGCCATGAGCCGTTGCAGGACGTCCGTGTCCGGAGCGAGGTAGGTGATGTCCTCGTGATCCATCGCGAAGTCGCGGTCGAACGTGAACGGGCCGAACGTCGCATCTTGGCCGGGCGAATTGATCCCATCAGGCAACTCGGCTTGATAGAGGTTGGTACCGCGTTTCTCGAATTCGCCTCCGAAGGCTTCGACTGCTCGCTCGAAGAACTCGCGGATGTCTCCCTCGCTTCCGTAGACGTCCGCTGACTCGTCGACGACCTCCTGAATCTGCCGGCGACTCTCCGCGTCGAACGTGCTCGTATCGACGAGACTCCGCTCGTACCACTCCTCGAGCGTCCGCTGGCGCTCCTCGATCAGCTGCTCGAGTTCCGCTTTGGTCGCACTCGGCGGGTCGTCGTTCTCGATGGACTCCATGATGAGCGAATCCACGTCGATGTCGTCGAGGATGCCAAGCACGTCCGCTGTGTTTCCGAGCTGGGAGCGGATCTCCTCGACCTTGGTCTGGAGCATTTCGAAGATTTCGCTCTCGCGGGTGTCGTCGAAGAGGAAGTTCCAGACCTTGACCTCCTCTTCCTGTCCGTAGCGATGGATGCGTCCGATCCGCTGTTCGAGGCGGTTCGGGTTCCACGGAAGCTCGTAGTTAGCCATGATGTGACAGCTGTGCTGGAGATCGATCCCCTCACTCGCTGCATCGGTCGCGAACAGGAGTCGTGACTGCCCGTGATTGAACTCGTCTTCGATCCGGGTCCGTTCGTCCTTGTCAACGTCGCCGTGAATCACCAGAATCTCGTCGGCCCACGGCTCGTCCTGCACGAATTCGAGAAGGTAGTCCAGCGTATCGCGGTACTCCGTGAACAACAGGAGTTTCTCGTCCGGCTGTTCCTCGAGGAGTTGGGAGATGAACCGTCTGACTTTCTGGGCCTTGGAGTCGACCGGTAGATCCTCCGCTAGCGACACGAGGTCGCGGAGCGTATCGATCTCCTCTTGGAGTTGTTCGTCGGTACTGGTGACGGTCAGACCGGCGATCTCGTCTTCCGCGTGTTGCTTGTCGTCCTCGTCTAGATCCTCGCCGTCGAGATAGGCTCGTGCTTCCTCGGAAAGCCCGTCCGTTTCTGCCTCTTCGTCGAGAAGGTCGTCGAGTCGTCGTCGGAGCGTCGCGTGAATCGCGCCGACGCTGCTCACCAGTCGTTTCTGCATGAGCGCCATCGCGAACCCGACTGCGGGTTCGTTCAGCTTCTCCGAGCGGTTGTAGACGTTTTTCACGTAGTCGGTGACAGCCCGGTAGAACTGTCGTTCGTCGTGGGTCATCGAGACCGATACCGAGTTGACCTCGCGGTCCGGGAAGACGCGTTCACCGTCCTCGTCGTAGATGTCGGTCTTCCCGCGACGGATCATGACGCGGTCGACTGTTTCCTGTGAGAGTTCCTGATTTTCGGCGACGAGGAACGGATCGATGTACTCCACGAGCGAGCGGAACGCCTCGCCCTTCCCGTCATGTGGCGTCGCGCTGAGAAGCAGCAACGAGTCGGAGTTCCCCGTGACGGCGTCAATCATCCGTGCCGTCTTGCTCGGTGAGTCCCCCCGCTTTGCAGCCTTGTGGGCCTCGTCGACCACGACGACGTCCCAGAACGCGTCCCGGAGTGCAGGCCGGAACTCGTCCTGCCGCAGGAACGCCATGCTGGTGACGAGCCGTTGCTGGTCTTGGGCCCAGATGTTAGCCTCCTCGCCGAGCCGTCGGCGCTCACCTTCCACCCACGCGCGGTCTGCCACGGTCAGGTCGATGTCGAAGAAGCGGTCCATATCCCGGATCCATTTCTTCTGGAGGTGGGCGGGAACGACGAACAGGACGCGGTCAGCGCGATTCCGTGCAGCGAGTTCCTTGAGGACGAGGCCCGCCTCTATCGTTTTCCCGAGCCCGACGTCGTCACCGATAAGTGCCCGCTGCCGGAGCTTCTGCATCACCCAGTTTACGGCGTCAAGCTGATACGGTTCGAGCCGAACGAGCGAGTTCGAGATGCTCAGGAGCTGTCCCTGTTCGTGAGCGAGTTTGAGCTTCGTCGCCTGCGTCCGGAGGTCGAACCACTGCGCCGCGACCGCATGGTGATCCGGATGAAGGTCGTCGATTCGCTGGTTGGCCAGTTCCTCGATTCCGGACTGCTGTGGCTGAATCTCTACATCGTCGAGACAGACAGTCTTGACGCCTTCCCCGTCGATATACGCTCTCAAATATTCGATCTCGCCGACTGTCTGTGTTTTGATGATTTCAGCCGGTGTTCCGTTGAGAAGGACTCGTTGCCCGGACGAGAATGAAGAATCCGTCATCGAGTGCTACGTGTTCCAAAACGGCATAGACTCTTGAACCTTGTCAGCCACCTCCTCTGACGGAGATCGGTTCCCCACCGCCTCAGAGTACGTTGTCCGCCACCACTTCCGGGACGATGTCTTGCTCGGCGAGCGGCGTGATGTTGATCGCGACGCCGTGTTTGTGGGTGGGCTGGTAGCCCGCGGTCACGACTTCTGAGAGCGCCCGTTCCTCCCAATCGCCGGAGATATCGGTCGCAACCTCGTCGCAGTTTGCAGCGATTTCGTCGGCCAGTTGCCGATACTCGTCAACGTCGGCCGCGAGTTCTGCGAGCAGTCGCTGCCGCTCGGCGACGCCGGTGTCTCCGATCTGTGACTGCTCGGCATCCTCGAACTGTTCGAAGTAGTACGTCATGAACAGGATCCCGTTGCTCGCGTAGTGGGAGGAGCCGACGAGATCGTCGTAGTACTCGAAGAGGTCGTAGAGATGTGCTTCGACGGGTTCGGAGCCGTCTTCGGCGTACGCTTCGAAGGCAGTCTGTAGGTCGTCGAGCGCATCGACCCACTCGTCTTTGTTCTCCTGTACCGTCTCGTAGAACGAGGGACTGAACAGGTCTGCCATATCTACGTCCTTCAGGTCGGCGAGGGTTTCGAGAGTGTCTAGCCGTGATGCTGTCCGCTCCCGGAACTCCGCCACGCGTTCGGCTGCCTCGGCCGCGCGTTCCTGATTCACGCTGGGCCAGTCACGCGGGGTGGCCTGCGAAAGGTCGCCAAGCCGTTCTTCGAACGCGCTGAGCTGTTCGAGGGCGCTCTCACACTGGTCGTACTCTTCGGCGGCGTCGGCTCGCTCAGTGGTCGAGAGCGATTCGTCGTTCCGACGGCTGTTTGCCGCCGCCCGGCGTTCGCGGAGGTGCGTCCGCCGCGGTTCGAGATACTGGTTCTGCAGTCGGTCGAAGATGCTCGCGTCCAACTGATGGTAATCGACGAGACAGCCGAAGCCCTCGCCCGTGGCGTCGGAAACGAGTCGCTCGGTCGAAAGCCGCCAGAGGATCGGCGTTCGGTCGAACTCCGCGACGTGGTACTCGAACAGGTCGTTTTCGAGCCACGCCCGAAGGTTCGGGTACGCTTCGTCGCTCGCGTTGCGGTTCCCGAGTACCGCGTCGGCTTCCGCGAGGCGGTCGGTCGCGTGCTCGCCCCAGACACGTTCGAACTCCGCCTCGATGTGGGTCAGAAGGTCGTCCGTGCCGTCGATTTCGGAAAGCGGGATAATGCCGTCATCGGTGTCGTTGATCGCTCGGAGCGTGAAGTGGAGAAGGAGGTCTTTGACCTGTTCCGGGAAGTCGCTAGACGGCTCTGAGATGGCCGCTGGAGCATACACTTCCTGTTCGCGTGGATCTTCGATAGTTCGGAGCGCGATCTCCTGAAGGATCGTCTCGCGCTGCCCGTCGGTGATGTCGAAGCAATCGAAGACGGCATCGTCGATGTCGTTCGCACAGGACTGGAGGGTTTGCTCGACTCGCGCCAAGTGTTTCGCGGCGGCAGTTCCGACCTGATTGAGCGAGTCTGCCGTGGACACAGTTTGTGTCGGGCTATCGAGCGAAAGTTCGTCCCGAAGCTCGCGGTGTGGATGATCGTACTGCGGTAGCGGGTCATCGACACCGAGTGCATCGAGCAGGACAGGCCCATCGTAATGCGGCGACACGAAGTCGTACTGCCGCTTCGAGATGAGGTGCCCGACGGCTTCCCGGGCGAGGGTCGCCAGTTCGTCGATCTCTTCGAGTTCTGTCCGCCACGGGACTTTCGAGACGAACCCGACTTCCCACATTCGCTCGGAGGTCTGTGCAAGCATCAGATACGTGAATAGATGGCTATTCGTGTACGAGAGAGCGTTCCAGATAGCCCGATCCGGAATCAGAACCGAGCCCTTGTGACCGAAGACGGACGAATCGTGGAGATACCCGAACCTCCGACCGCTTCGCTTTGCGACGGTGTACGTTAATGATTCGTTGAAGTAGGCGTCTGTATTGCGGGGGTAGGATTTCGGGTATCTATCGACTTCCGTCCCGTCTTCTCCCCAGAGGAGGGTGTTCTTTATTCGAGGCAAAAGCCACGCATCAGCGCCCCCCTTCGCAAACGGCACCCATTCAGCGCCCCTGTCTTCCCAGAACTTATGCACGAACCGGGAATCGTCTGCGGTTGCGGTACCCTGTTTGATGTCTCCAAGCGTCTCCCGGTCCTCTAAGCCCGCATTATCCGCGTCGAGAACGGTATCGGACTGATAGATGCTTCGCAGGCCTCGTGGCACCCAATAAGAAAGCGGCGTGCCGGGAACCATCGCAAACTCGGACAGGTCTCGGTGATAGAGTCGCTTGACACCGGTTTCAGAACCCTCGAAAGACGCGCGGATGAATTCCCCTTCCTTCTCACCCTTCGCAACATCCGGGAGGCGGATGAACGTCCCTGTCTGCCCGCTGTCTGCCTCGGAGCGAACAACTGTCCCGACAGTGCCGACGGTCGCGTTGTCGAGGATGTCGTACCCGAACTCTGAGAAGAAGTCGAACGCACCTCTCCCACCGACGAAATCCTCCCGGAAGGTCTGGAAAGACTTGTTGAACATGAACGACCACGGAACGAGCATCCCCGTGCGTCCGTCGGCTTTGGCCAGCCGATCACACGCCTCGAAGAAGTTGATGTAGTACTCCGTCGTATATTTGTAATTCTCGTTCTCTTCGACGTATTCCTGCACGGTGTCCGGCATTCGTCCCCCCGAACCATACGGCGGGTTCATAAGCGCCACGTCGTACGATTGGCTTAACACTACCAGCAGATTCAGGAAACTCTTGAGGTTCTGTTCGCCGAACGAATCTGACGAGCGTTCACCAACGGCTTCTCGAAGTGCCTTCAAGAAGGAGTTCAGCGACTGGTGTGTTCCGTCGCCCCAGTCCGAGAGGTCCGTCTGACCGCTCTCGAACACGTCTTCGAGCGTCCCACTCACGTCGAGCAGGCTCCCGAGGGCTTCCGTGTGCTGGAACGTGTCGATGATCTCGCCCAGCGCAGCACGCAGGTCCGTTCCCTCGCCGGTAATGTCGTCCAGCACTTCTGCGCCTTCCTCGACGTCCGCCACGCGGGCGTCCGCACAGACGATGTCGACGCTGGGCATCTCGAACTGGCCGTCTTCCGCTTCGGTACGTGTTCTGGCTTTCAGATACAGATTGAACGCCGAGAGCTGACACGAGCGCAGGTCGATGTCGACGCCGTAGAGGTTGTGCTCCAGCACCTTCGCCGGAATCTCGGCGCGGTCGAGATCGGTTTCGGCCCACCAGATGCGCTCCAGTACGTCGAACGCATAGAGGAGGAAATGGCCGCTCCCACAGGCCGGGTCGATGACCCGCAGTTCCGACGGATGATCGAACTCCGGTGCATCGCCGGCCTCCTCGTCAGGGATAAGGTACGTACAGAGTTCGGGAACGGACGGGCTGTCCTCCGGCGTGACCAAGCGCTCTTTTCGCTCTTCGGGGCTGAGAGCGTCCGGATTCGGAACGGCGTCTTCCTGCTCAGTCGCTTCGAGATAGAGTTTGCCGAGGGAGTTGTCGGTGAGCATTCGGACGACCCAATGGGGCGTGTAGAACTGGTTCGCCGGCCCCACGTCCTCCGGTTCGAGCGTGTTCTTCGCGTCGAGCGCCTCGACAACGGGACGGTTGTAGTACTCGTACACCCAGCCCAGCACGTCGTCGGCTCGCCAGACCTCGTCGGGTACCTCGTCCAGCATTCCACAGAGGTCTTCGTAGGTGTCGTCGTCGGGGTCGATCAGACTGTAGGCGGTCGAGCGGTCGAAGAGGATCTCGATCTCCGCGGCCAGTTTGTCGCACGCGTTCCGATAGGCTTCGAGGACGGCCTCCTCCTCCAGCATGAACTCCTCGGTGACAAGCCGGTCAGCGGCCGGTGTGAGGCCGTCGTCACGGAAGGCCGTCACTTCGTCGTCGATGAAGTCCCGGACCTCCATGCAGCGAAGCGCGGCCAGCCGATTGACGACCGTGTAGCCGACGCCCGTAATGTACTGTTCGTGGGCCTCCTCCCAATCGTGGCCATCGGCGGCTTCGAGTTCGATAGCTTCCACGAGGGTTTCCTGCGTCTCGCTCAGGGACGCGTCATCAGGACGGTCTGCCAGATCAGACGCTTCGAGCTGGTAGCGAACGTTCGCCTCGATACGGTCTCGCATCTCGGTGACGACCGCTTCGAGGTGTTCGCGCTCTTCCTTGTCGAGTTGCGCCTTTCGGGGGGCCAGAGCGTTCCCATCCATATGAGAGTCAGTGATATTCTCCCAGTACAACTGTGGTCTCTTGAATATTGCCCCATCGCGATGGCTCGACCAGGACAGCTACCCCTGCGTGATGCTGATGAAATCGAGCACGAACTCCTGTGGGAGCAGGCCACCGTGGTAGAACCGTGCGTCCCCGAGGCCCTGCTTTTTGAACCGCTTGAGCGGGCTCGCAAGGACGCTGACGTTGGCGTCGAGATACCCCAGCCGGGTGCTGGAGTCGAGTAACACGCCGGGTGAATCCGCGTCTACGTCCTCGCCGGCAATCCATCGCCGACCGGAGTCTGACGCCTCCGTCGGCCGAGAAATCTTCTCCGGCGACGCGCTGTCCGGGAGCAGGACGAACCCGTGGTCGGTCAGCACGTAGGCCTGGTCCCACTCTCCCTGTTCGAGCTTCGTCCCGATGAACTCCGCGAGCGAGTCGACGCGTCGGGCCAGCATCGCCTCGAGGTCGCTGAGTTCCTTCTCGCCGATGTCGTCGAGGTCGTTTTTGAAGTAGGCGACGCGCGTCGACTGCCAGCCGTCCTCGGTGTCGCGAGTGACCGTCCAGCCGTCGCCGCCCAACAGCGAGTTCCGCCGGTTCGTGTTCACCTTTCGGTTGTTTCGAAGGGGCTGTAACTCGCCGTCGACCAGCGAGACGTCGAACATCTGGATCTCGCCCGGCGTGAGTGCGGCCTTCCCGAACTCGGTCTCCGAGGGCAGCGTCCCGAGCCAGACGTCTTCGTCGACGGCGAACTCGGGGGCGTCGGCCGGGAGCGTCGCCACGTAGTCGCGCAACTCGTCCGCGAGCCGGCGCGCGAGGTCGAGTCGGAGGGCGTCGATGACAAACAGTGCGACCGTCTGGCCGCTTTCGAGGCCGGCGGACTCCTTCGTGAAGAACTGATAGGAGTGGTCCTCGTCGACGAACGGAGCGCCGGCCTCGACAGTTTCGGTGACGCGGTCGCCGAGGGCTTCGAGGTACTCGACGTATTCCGACTGGAGCTGGGTGCGGAGGTCGTCAAGGGTATCGACGGCAGGATGGTCGGCAGGGAGGTCGGACTCGGGCGCGCCGGCGACGACGAGGTTGAGCATCGCGTTGTCGATCTGCCACGTTCCGTCGTCCGGATCAGCGTACAGCGAGACGACGTCGTCGGTGGCCCTCTCGTCCCACGTCTCGAGTTGGTGTGCGAGGCGGGCGACCTCCGCGGCCTGCTCCCACGTCTGCGTCCACGGACTGTCCGGGCCGTAGGCACCGCGGTAAGTGCCCCGGAAGTCCTCACTCCCGAGGAGAGCGTCGTACCGCTCCTCGGCGCGCCCGAGACACGTCTCGTAGTCGCCGGCGTCGAAGGACGCGTGCCACTCCTCCCAGAGACGACGTTCGAGCGCGGCGTCAACGAGACAGTCCGCGAGGTCCCACGGGTCGTCGACGGCCGCGACGACGTCGGGCCAGGTCGCTTCGCCGAGGTAGCGGTCGGCGAGGAGACCGGCCGAGGTGGTGTTGTTCAACAGCGACTTGAGTTCGGGGAGGTCGTGATCGCCGGCCGTCTCGGCGCGGCACTCCGTCGGGAACCGTTCGGCGTCGACACCGGCGTGGATCAGCCACTCGGCGACGGCCCACCGACGCGTCGCCGCGACGATCCCCGCGGGTTCGTCCTCGCTGGCGACCGCGTCGACGCCCTCGCTGGTCAGCAAGTCCTGCATCTGCTCGATGGTTCCGGGGCTGTCGTCGATATCGCCCCAGCCGTTCTCCAGCACGAACGCGACCGGGTCGGTGTAGCCGCCGGTGACGATCCGCGTGCGGAGCTGTTCGAGCGTCGGGAGCTGGCCGCCGGTGAGCTGGTCGTGGAGAATCCGCGCGATCTCGCGGCGCTTTGCGGGGTCGTCCGACCGCGTCGCGGTTTTGAGCTCCCACGCGTCGAGTTGCCCGCGCTCGAACGCGTGGACGGTGAGGTCTTCGATGCTCATCTCCACCTCGCCGCCCGTGTGCTCGACGTCGCGGAACCAGTCGAAGTCGCCCTCGGCGTCTTCGGGCTCCTTGACGTGTGGGACGTACCAGACCTGTTCGCCGTCGACTGGATCGGCACGGAGTTCCAGCGGCGTCTCCTCGGCGACTTTCAGGTGAACGCCGAGTTCGTCGCAGGCCTGCTCGATGATGTCCTCGAGGTAGTTCCCGTCGTCCCACCAGAGGACAATCGGGTCCGCTGATTCGGCTCGGTCGAACTTTTTTCGGATGGTGTCTTTCGCGGCTTCGGGGAGCGTTTGCGTTGCTTGCATACTTCAGAGCACCTTGTCCTCGACGATTTCGGGGACGATGTCTTGCTCGGCCAGCGGCGTGATGTTGATCGCCACGCCGTGTTTGTGATTGGGTTGGTAGCCAGCGGTCGTGATTTCCGACAGCGCTCGGTCTGCCCAGTCCGCGGGAATCTGTTTGTCCACAGTCTGGCAGCGGTCGTCGATCTCCGCGGCGAGCGCCTTGAACTCCGCTAACGGTGGGAGTTCGTCCACGTCGTCGACATCTTCCTCGGCTGCAATCTGTTGGAGGTACTCGTCGTCGAGGACGGACGCGTCGTCGATGCCCGTCGCGAGCGACGCGAGCAGTTCCTCATCTTCGGTGAGGGTGCCGAATGGCTCACCGTCCTCATCGAGAAGGTCGCTCCCTTCGCGCTCGAAGTAGTACGTCATGAAGAGGATGCCCGTGCTGGAGTAGTGGTCCGAACCCTTGAGCCGCCAGTTGAAGTAGTCGAAGAGGTCGGCGAGGTGGGCTTCGACGGGCTCGTCGCTGGGCTTGGCGTACTCCTCGCAGGCGTGTTCGAGTTCACCGAGGGCGTCCAGCCACTCGTCGCGCCACTCGTCGACCTTGTCCCAGAAGCCATCGGAGAAGGTGTCTTGGAACCACTCCTCGCCGTTCACCTCGCGGAGTCGTTCGAGCGTCTCAATGCGTGCCGCAGTCTCCTCGCGGAACGCGGCGACCTTGGGAGCCAGTTCGTCCACGCGTTCGCGGTCGCCGTCGTCGAAGTCCCGCTCGCTCGTCGACCCGAGTTCCTGAAGTACCGCTTCGAATTCTGCGATCTGTTCGAGGGCGCTCGAACAGAACTCGAACTCCTCGGTCGCGTCGGCGCGTTCGCTCGTAGAGAGCGACTCGTCGTTCCGACGCTGGTTCGCCGCCGCTTGCCGGTCGCGGAGGGCGGATTTCCGTGGTTCGAGATAGGTGTTGCCGAGGCGGTCGAAGAGGCTGGCGTCGAGTTGGTGATAGTCGACGAAGCACGCAAAGCCCTCGCTCTCGGCGTCGGCGAGGAGCCGCGCCGTACTGAGCTTCCAGAGGATCGGCGTGTTCTCCATCGTGTCGACGTGGTAGGCGAAGAGGTCGTCCTCGACGAACGCCCGGAGGTTGGGGTAGGCCTCGTCGGCGGCGGACTCGGCCCCGAGGATGTCGTCAACTTCGACGAGTCGGTCTTCGGCGTACTCACCGTATGCGTCCTCGAATCGCTCGACGATACGGTCAAGCATATCCGCCTGTTCGTCCGCGCCTTCGAGTGGGATGATGCCATCAGATTCCTCGCGGACGGCTTCCATCGCGAAGTGGTGGACGAGGTCTTTGACCTGCTCGTCGAGGTTGTCGGGGACTTCAGGGACGGACTCAGGGTCGGGGACTTCGCGGTCTTCGGGGTCTTCGGAGGTTCGGAGGAAGATTTCGTCTTTTAATTCATGCCGAAGGCGATGATTGAAATCTAGGTAGTCGAATATCTGCCTATCTATCGAATCTGAAAGACTTTCCAATTCGTGACGTAACTCAAGTTCCCTCCTTTTGTTTCTATTAGCGCTCTTAACTATCTTGCAGTCAGATGACTGAGTCTTTTCCGAGATATCGTCATTACTCTCTATCTTCTCGGTATGAGGGTGAGAGTAAAATGGCTCGTATTCCGCAGACGGTAGAAGCTGAGGGCCAGTGTAGTAGGGGCTGATTGGATTGTGTAGCCTCTGTTGGATCGCTACTTGATACTGCTTTTTTGATAACTCCTCTAATTCTTCAATCTCTTCTAAATCTTCAATCCAAGGTAGACCTCCGATTTCACCAGCTTGCCAGTTCCTCTCGGGTGTTATTGATAATATCAGGTTATGGTATAGTGTTGAATTGACAATAGCTAATATTTTCAGATTTGACATCCCCTCTTCCGGAATCAACATACATCCAGAGTTATTATAAACTCCCCCAGATGGAAAGATTCCGAATCGTCTTCCTTTTTCTTTTATAAATGCCCATGTCAACCCCTTCTTGCCATATAAATCTTCATTCCTTGTACGAAATGAGCCGGGTGAGCGTTTAACAGGAACGCCATTGTTGCCCCACTCAACTACGTCTGAAACTTGTGGGACAATCCAAGTTGTTTCTCCACCCATTGCTAAAGGTTTAAAACTGTCAAAATTAGCCACTTCCCAGTGTTTTCGGACGAATCTCTGGTCATTTGCTGTGGTCAGTCCCTGTCGTGCTTTTCCTATTGATTGGTTGCCAATCTCTGCTTGCTCGGCATCTATTTTGAAATCTGTTTCGTGTAGCTCCCGCACTTCTTTTGGAATATAATACGAAAGGGATTTTCCCGGAATGTTATCAAACTCATTCAGATCAACCTGATATAACCGTCGAATATCCGTTTCAACGTTCGAAAGAGAGTTCGTGAAGACCGTTTCTTTTGCTTCTGAGCTCACGTCATGGAGTCGTATGAACGTGCCGGACTGCTCTTGTTCAGCACCTGACCGAACTACTGTGCCTGCCGTTCTTACGGTGGCATTGTCAAGGACTCCAATCCCGTATTCAGCTAAAAAATCAAAGCTCCCACGACTCCCAACAAAATCGTGTCTGAACGTCTCGAACCTGTTTTTAAACATGAATGTTCTCGGAACAAGCATACCAATTCGGCCATTTTCTTTCGATATTTTATCACAAACTTCGAAGAAATTTATATAGAACTCGGCAAAATAGTCGTATCTGTCATTGACATACTTCGTGACTGAATCTGGCATTCGGTTAACTGAACCATAAGGTGGATTCATCAACGCAACATCGTAGTCCTGTGCCAACACATCCAACAGGCGTACGAAGCTCCGCAAGTCCTGCGCTAAGAACGAGTCTTCCTCCCGGTGCTCGTCAACAGCCTCTCGAAGGCTGTGGAGAATCTGCCCGAGCGTGTGATGCTCAGTCGGGTCATCTTCCAGAGTAATCTGGACGCTCTCTTGATCAATTCCGTCTTCAAACAGTTCGCCAAGCGTCCCACGAACATCCAGCAGGCTTCCGAGGCCGTGGACTTCCTCGAATGCATCGAGAATCCGCCGCAGTGCGTTTTCAACATCATCCTTCCCATCAGCGACCTCGTCGAACACTTCCTCGACGCCCTCGATGTCGGCCACCTTCGCGTCAGCACAGACGATGCCGACTTCTGGCATATCGAAGCCAGTTGCCCCTTCGGCCTCGGCACGCGTCCGCCCTTTCAGATAGAGATTGAACGCGGCCAGTTGGCAGGCCCGCATATCGAGGTCGACACCATGGAGGTTGTGCCGCAGAATCTCCCGCGGAATCTCCGCGTGGTCAAGGTCGGTCTCTGCTCGCCAGATGCGCTCCAGGACGTCGAACGCGTACAGGAGGAAGTGGCCGCTTCCACAGGCCGGGTCGATGACGCGAATGTCTTCTGGGCCGTCGAACGCCGGTGGCTCGCCTTCCTCCTCCGAGGGAACGAGATAGGTACAGAAATCCGCCAAGTCCGGGGATTCGTCGGGGGAGAGTGGCCGGTTCTTGCGCTCGTCCGGCGTCAGCGCGTCCTGTGCTTCGACGGTCTCCTGCAGCGTTCCGTTGTCTTCGAGATAGAGTTTGCCGAGCGAGTTGTCGGTGAGCATCCGGACGACCCAATGGGGCGTGTAGAACTGGTTCGCCGCCGGCACGTCTTCGGGCTCCAATCCTTCGCGGTCGCCCTTCCGACGCAGGTCATCGAGGAGTTTGACGTTGTAGTACTCGTACACCCACCCCAGCACGTCGTCGGCCCGCCAGACCTCGTCGGGGACCTCGTCCAGCATTCCGCAGAGGTCTTCGTAGGTGTCGTCGTCGGGGTCGATCTGGCTGTAGGCGGTCGAGCGGTCGAAGAGGATCTCTATTTCATCAGCGAGGGCGTCGCATTCGTTCCGATAGGCTTCGAGGACGGCCTCCTCCTCCAGCATGAACTCCTCGGTAACCAACCGGTCCGCGGCCGGCGTGAGGCCGTCGTCGCGGAACGACGTGACTTCGTCGTCGATGAAGTCCCGAACCTCCATACATCGGAGGGCCGCCAGACGGTTCACGATAGTGTAGCCGACGCCCGTGATATACTGCTCGTGAGCGGCCTCCCAATCGTGGCCGTCGGCGGCTTCGAGTTCGATAGCCTCGACCAGGTTTTCCTGCGTCTCGCTCAGGGACGCGTCGCCGTCCTCGCGAGCGTCAGCGGGGGCGGGCTCGCCGGAGCTTGCTCCGACGGTGTCCGGCTTCTCGTCGAGGCCGTACTCGTCTTCGAGCTGGTAGCGAACGTTCGCCTCGACGCGGTCGCGCATCTCGGTGACGACGGCTTCGAGATGCTCGCGTTCTTCCTTGTCGAGCTGGGCCTTGCGGGGGTGGGTAGATTGTCCGTCCATACGAGAATCCGTGATGTTTCAAGCAGAGCCATTGCGATGTCTTGAAGATTGTCCCTCGATCTCTCGGACGGCGGTTGGATTAGCACTCGGAGATAGGCCGACGGGGGTAACCCTCCACGAAGCATTTATGCCAAAATGTGGAAGCTGAGGTATAGTAGATGCCTTCGCCGGCCCTCGGAAGCTTCGGTACTTCCTGTATCTACTGTTGATAGCCGTCTTCGGTGCCGTGATCTCGAAGATACTTGCGGACTTCTACGGGATCGAGTTTCTCGAACCAATCTTCTGATGGTTCGTAGAGAACCCGATGGCGCTCTTTGAGCTTGCAGGGTTCTTCTCGATCATCGCGCTCATCCTTATTGTGCTGATGAAAGCTCTGGAAATGGCCGAGAATAGCGGATTCTAAGCATGATGTCGAGATAGTATCACAGACGCATGATAATCCTTTGGAGCCACCAGTAAACGATGAGTGCGATTTCGGACAAGCACGTCGTTTCAACCGCGATAACGTCGTTATGTTGCGTAATTACGAATCGAACATAAATGAGTTCGGCGTTTTGCAACGCCGGTGTGTCAGTCGAGCGGCTCGATCAACACGACAGCGCCATCCGGTAGGTCATCCATCGTCTCCTGAATCCGCCGCAACTGCTCGTCTACGCCCGCAAGCACCTGTTCAGCTTCTTCGATCAATTCACCCACTCGTTCCTCACTCGGCGAGCGGGTACCCGCTGCTGCATCGACAATCTCGTCGGTGATGTCGTGATCGGGGTGCTCGGACTGCAGTTCCGCGGCGAGTTCCGCAAGCCGCTCGTCGACCGTGAACGGGTTCTCTGCCGCATCGAGGAGTTGCTCTACATCGTCGACACTCGGCGGCTGCGACCGGCTGAGCATCTCGCTCACGTCGGCCGTGACTGGGTGATTCGGATGGTCTTCCGCGAGTCGTTTCGACGCGTCCCGGAGTTGCGACCAGAGCGAGGCCTCGCCACCGGATGCTTCGAGGAGTCGCCGTGCCCGCTCGTACCGCTTGGCCTGCTGGACGACCGCCGGGTCGACGAGGGCTTCCTCGGAGAACGAGTCACCCCGCCACGCCGTCTCGAAGAGATCGTAGAGGTCGTCGATGGTTACGCCGTCGAATTCGACGGCGACGCGGTCCGCGGTTTCCTTGCTGCTCCCGTCGTGTGCGTAGAGCCACGTCGCGAGACTGGACACCACGCTCTCGGGCTCCTCGTCCGTCGGCGGTCCGCCCGTGATGCGTTCGTACTGCGCACGGACGACGGTACGCCTGTGTGTGTCAGCTTCTTCGAGTAGTGCTCGAAGCCGGTCGGCATCTGGCACTTCGTCCCCGCCGATGACTGCTTGCATCTCCCCCGTAATGTCCGGACCGGGGTAGCGCCGCTTCATCTCCACTGTCCGCTGGCTGAACTGCTCCCAGAGGGACTGGCCGTCTTCGCTCGGCTGGAAGAGCCCGCTGGCCCGAGCGAACCGCTCGGACTGCCGTTCGACCGTCTCGGACGCGAACGCATCCGTTTCGAGTGATTCGCCCCCGAGTGCGGGCTGGAGCGCCGTTTCGAGTTCGTCCAGCGAAGCGCCGTCGCCGAACTCCCTGCTGACACCTCGCAGGACGCGTTTCACCAGCACGCTGTTCTCGTCAACCCACTCGGCTAACGCGGAGAGCCACGCGTCGGGGTCGGTCCCGTCCGGCTCATCGCCGATCAGCGTCTCGACGGTGTCCCGGATCTGCTCTGGATCGATCTTGCCTATCGACTCGAAGCGGATCTGTATCTCGGTCAGGTTCGTCTTGTTTCTGACCGCCCGTCCGATCTCCTCCGGTTCGGTAATGTACTCGTCGTCCCGCCGGAGTGCGATCTCGTTGGCCGTAGCGAGCGTGATCAGCAGTGCCGAGATCGACTCCTGGGGCGTCCCGCGATACGCGCCGCCGCGCTGGACAGTCTGGGTGAGCACGTCTTCGGCACGAAGCGACTGGGTGTCCGCGTACTCGTCGAGGAATTCCTGACACCGGCCGTCGGCGAGTTCGGCGCGGTCTGTATCCACCCCGAGCGTGACAGCGTCCTCGCTCGTGAGCGGCCAGTCGGCGACACCGCGGAAGAACTGTGCCATCCGCCTGGCGTCGTCGACTTCCGTGATACCGTTCGTCAGGACGAACCGCGTTCCGCTGAACACGGACTGGACTTCCGTTTGAACGACCTGCTCGAACGCGTCCTCGTACCGCCCTCTCGTCCCACCCGTCCGGACGTAGACGTCCGCTTCTTTGAGCTGCTCGCGAATCGTCGATTCGAGTGCCCGCTGTTCGTCGCGGTGATCGGACTCAAGGTCCGGATAGGTATCCGTCTCTTCGGAGAGCACTTCCTGCATCCCCATCACGTCCCGCAGGCGGTCGATTGTCGATTGCTGTAGACTGACGGCGACGAGGATATGCTCACCACCGTCACGGCCCTCGTTTGTTGCCTGCCACGCAGTAACCTGGTCGCTGATCTCGGCGTCGCGGTTCGCGACCAAGCGCACACGAACGGCGTCGAACTCCGGCGTCGGTGCTTGCTCGATCGGGTCTAGGACGGAGTAGCCGAACCGGAGCGGGACTTTGCGCTCTCCCTCGAAATCCACCTCGTGTCGACTGCCAGCAGAGAGCAAGCGATCGCTGCCCTCCCGGATGGAGTTCTCCAACTTGGCCGACAGCCGATGCGACGGAATCTGCTGTGCGCGAGTCTTCGCCCGCGTCAGGATGTCCTCCTGTTCCTCGGAGACCAGCAGGTACTCCTCGTCGCCGCGGTCGTTCGTCTCCGTCAGCACCTTCCGATCCTTGAGGAGGGCAGACAGCGCCGATTCGACATCGCTTCGGACGGACTCGAACGACTCGTCGGTCGACGTGACCATCAGTCGGGCGAGGTTCGCCGGCGTCGACGGCACCGCGGATCGAACCTGATTCAGCAGGTACAGCGCCTTTGCCACCCGAACTGAGAACGCGTTCTCGTCGCCGCCCGCCGAGGGGACGAGCTTGTTCTCGACCATCTCCTGTACCCAGAGCGGGACGTACGTCGTCTCCTCGACCAGCAGGTCGTACAGTTCGTCCCATGTGACGAGAGCACCGACCCGCTTGTCGCCCCACTCGAACCGCGTGAACAGCGAGCGGACGAGGATGAGCAACGCCCGACCCTGCACGTACTCCTCTTCGGTCACGCGTCCCCGCGGCATCAGTTGCTGAATCACCGTCCGGAGCAACCCGAGGTCGTACTCCCGGAACGGGTACGACTCGACTGCGTCCGGATCGGCCCCGGCGATATCTGTGTATGCGTCGAGTGTCAGGTCGGGCATCTCCCGGAGTGCGGTCTCGACGGCCTGTCCGCCCTCGACATCCTTCTGCAGCCACCGTTTCCGGACGATGATCTCGGTGTCGGCACCCTCCAACGGTTCCTGGGCACCGTACCACGGTTGCTCCGTGACTTCCGTATCGTCGAACTCACCGTGAATACGCTCGATCGGATACTGTCCAGTCCCGATGACCGGCGGGTTAGGCCCGACGCCGAGCTCGGTCAGCGCTTCCATCGTCTCCTGGAACTCCCTGTAGCGATGGCGGCCATCGCCGATGAACAGAGCCACCTCGTCGAGCCCGATCAGCAACTCCGTCTCGGTCTCCGGCGTGCTCAGCGACGCTTGCGCCGCTTCGATGCGCTCGACGAGATCGGCGGAGTCGAACTCACCGGGATCGACCTCCTCGATGGCGTCGTCGATCGACTGCTTGACCTCCGCCCGAGACGCGAACGGCGAGTCATCGAGCGTCGGAACGGCGTCGTAGAGCCAGCTCCGTAGCGACGCCCGCTCGTCGTACACATCCTCGAACGTCTGGCCGTCGTGCTCGACTTGCTGTAGCCGCTCCCAGCAGTCACCGTGGTTCATGTCGAGCTGCCACGCCCACTCGAGCAGCCAGTTCGGATCAGTCGGATAGCCGAGTTCGCGGCCGATCGCCTCGTAGATGAGATACGGGAGCGGCGGCTCCTGTGCTGCGTCCCGGTTGAGGAGGTTCAGGAACACGGGTTTCAGCCGGTCGACGTGCGAGTCAGCGACGCTCTGTCGGAACGACTGGAACCCCGGCCACCTGTTCGCCAACTCTTCGCCGAGATCGGTGAACTCCGATTCGGTATCGGCGGCGAAGCCGATGAGTTTCAGGAGGTGTGTCTTCCCCGACCCGAACGTCGCGGAGATGTAGAGGAAACGCGGTTGCTCGTGTGGATACTTGTCGACGAGGTCCCCCAGCGTGGTGAGCACGTCGCGAGCGCTGTCGGTCTCGTAGAACTCGCGAACGTCGTTTTCGGCCTGCGCTCTGGCGTTTACCTTCTGGACCTCTTCGAGTTCGCGAGTCGGTGATTGCTGGAAGATGTCGTGAATGTGTGTGTCGCTCATTGGAGATGCACCCCCTCAACCCGGCCTTCGATCTGGTGGGCCGGGTAGTAGTTACGCGATTCCTCGCCGAAGAAACTCAGCTTCCCACCGACGATATCTCCGGGGAACGGAATGCCGATAGTCGACTGGACGTTGCGACGGTCGAGTTCGTCGAGGAGCTCCGACGCACGCGTGAACGGGTAGAGGCTGCCGAGATGTGTGAGGAGGACGACGTGTCGCTGCTCGCCCGGTGCCTCGATCCTATCGAGCATAATTCCGACCAGTTCTTCCGCTAGCCGGTCTTGCATCGTTTCGGTGATCGTCGCTGGTTGGCTGTGCTTCCCGAGGTCAACTGCGAGTTCGAAGACTTCTGTTTCGACGAACACCTCGTCTAACCGGAGGATCTGGACGGTTCCGTCGTCCGGGAACTCCTCGGTTCGATGCGGGTTCGTCGCCCACTCGGTGAGCCGTTCGGCGACGCGTCGCTCGTACTTCGGCTGGACGGGAACGATGACGAACGGGTTTCGGATGCCGCGTCGCCCGTCGGCGAACTGTGCGATCCGGTCCGTGAAGTCCCGGAAGGGACGTTTGGTCGTCATCGGATGATAACCCCCGTTTCAGTCCGTTCGACACTGAGTTCGTGGTGTTCGACGAGCCGTTCCAGTTCGGAGTCAAGCGATTCGCGATCCGACGGGAGCACCCCGATCGCCGTGACGTCCGCGGGAGACTGCTCCCCAACGAGTGTCTGTAGCTCTTCGAACGTCGCTCGTAAATCGCCGATGTCGCTACCGGCAACCACGGCGAGAGGGTCGCTGTCGAGGAGTGCGTTCGTTGCCCGAATGAAGTCGTCAGCTTCGGCGTTGGTCGTTCCGCCAGTCACCGTCGACACTGCGTTCGAGACGTCAGCGTACCACGATGCGGCGCGGCGGAGCGGTGTGATGTATTCACTCTCGAAAGCCGGCCGAACGTTCGATTCGAACTCGCTCAGGGGCTGGATCCACGGATGCGCCTGTAACTCGTCGACGAACGCATCGACCCCGGTTTCTTCTCGGAACGAGTCCCACGCGGTCCCGATCGCGTCGTTGAGCGCCGGTGCGGTGGTTTGGGCGTCGTTGAACCGATCCCACCCATCGTGTGTCCACCACTCGCCCTCGTAACCGTCGATACTCCCACGGAGCGTCTGGCTGGCCGTGTCACACTCCTCGGTCAGCCAGTCGTACGACTGCTGGGCGAGCGTTAGCTGCGCGTCGATTCGTGTGAGCGCGGGCAGGCGCAAATTCCACACCTCCTCGGCGTCGTCGTACCATCCCTGTGCGTCGTTGGTTGCTTCGACGACTGCCGCCCAGTCGGTATCGCGTGACTTGACGGCCTCTCTTCGGTCGATAGCGCTCTGCTGCTCGGCTTCGAGCGCCCCCACGAACGACTCGAGGAGGGTGCGAACGGCTCGCGTTTGGATGTCACTCTCGGCGACCAGTTTGACGTCTTCTACGAGACTCCCGAGTCGACCCGCGAGCGTGTCGTTCGCGGACTGGAGCCTGACGATTCCGTCCGGTATGGTCTCCGTCGAGTCGATGAAGCCGCCCTCGCGGAGAATCCCTCGGACACCGCCACTCCCCGCGATCTTGAGACGCGTCGTCGTCAGTTTGTTGAGGTCGATGACGGCGTCGAGTTCGAGGGAGTCGCCCGTTTCGTCGACGGGCAGGAAGTCCCCCTTCCGGCAGAGCCCCCAGATAATCGCACACAGCGCCGGGCGAGCGTCCTCGTAGATCGGCTTCTTCTTCACGATGCCGTCGAGGATCGTCGCCATCGCGAGGTTCCCGCCGCGTTGCTTCAACTGTCGGCCGGTGAAGGCGCGTACGTTGTTCTGGATCGACCCGCCGTGCGTTTCGGGGTCTTCTGTCGCGACATCGATCTGCCGGGCCCACGCAGGGAGCGGGTCCTGGGCGGAGAGTCCCTGGAGCTCGTGTAAGTGTTCGTCCCCGACCTGCAACATTACGGGATGGAAGTCGTCGGGATAGGTGACGTCGAGATACTCCTCGACTCCCGAGCCCATGCCCCCGATCTGGTCGCCGCGATCCTTGACGTCGAATGCCCCGCTATCGAGAGCCCCGACGAGCTTGCTCTGAACGCGAGCCGCGCGATCGGAGAGATCTCGTTCGACAGACTGTGGGAGCGTGTGGTCTCCGACGGCATCTCTGAGTGACCACCACTCGATGAGGCTATCTCGGAGGTCGTCGAGCCCGTCTTGACCGATCGTCCATTCGAGCGGGTCGCCGTCGTGGTCGACGTCTGTCGCCGCAGGTGAAATACCTCTGACGGCGACCTCGACATCGAGTGCGTCCGCAGCGTCGACGGTCGTGTCGAGTTCTATCCCGTCGATACTGAACCCGTAGCGAACGGGGTACTGCTCGCCAGTCTCTCCGTACTCGGCCGACGTCGGGAGCGAGAGGTCACGCACGATGTCGTCCCAGAGATACCCGTCCACGGCTTCGATGATGGACTGCCAGTCCGGGTTGTCGAGGTTCCGCTCTGCGGCTTCGATGATCTCGCGCTCTTCCGGATGCGTGAACGCGTACTTCGGCCCGGTTTCGTCGTGCGTCGGACGGATGAATTTCCGAAGCCGCTGGAGCGAGTCCTCGACGCGGTTCTCCATCTGGAACTGGGTCGGGCCGTCGAGGTCGCTCAACACGGCGACTGCGAGATTCCGCTCGGACATCGGAATCGTGTCCGGGATGTGCTGGAGGAGCAACACGGCCTTCGCGACAGCCACGTCGATCTCCTCCAGTTCGCCTGCCTCGTGTTGTTCCTCGATCTCCTCGATGACTCCCACGTCCTGTGGCGTAATGTCATCGAGTTCCGGCTCGATGAGGTCGTAGAAGTCGACAAGCGAAATGACGTGAGTCTCGTCGCCGGCCTCTAGCCACTCTTGCAGGAGGCCGTGAACGAGGGCCAGAATCGCCCGTGCGGTTCCCGAGAAAATCGACTTCGCCGGATCGTGGGCCTCCTGCCGGAGGTTCGAGAGAATTTCGAGAAACAGCGGTGGCTGATACGGGAGGAACGGATAGAACTCGATGAGACGCTCGCGATCGATGTTGTCGAGCGGCGGTTCGGTGTTCTGTTCGATACCGGAGTACACGAGCAGTGTCTCGGGCTCGTTGCTGGTACGGTCGAGGACGCGCTCCGTGTCCTCCCTCCCGGCTTCCGACTTTTTGAGTAGCCGTTGCGTCGATATTTCGCCGACGTGTCGGCTCGGCAGGCCAAACCGATGCGGGAACCGGTCCTTGACGATGCTGAAGTCGGCCCCGCGAGCCGCGAACTGCGGCTGGACGTCCTCGATTTTGGCCTGTGCCGTCGCCACCAGTTGGATGTCGCCGTCGCCGGTCTCGTCGACGCTCTCCGCGAGCGTCTGCAACTCGGTGAGGCGGTCGAAATCCGTCCCGATGAAGAGACTGACCTCGTCGAGCAACAGCACGAGTTTGACCGGGCGGCCGAGTTCCGATTCGCGATCGCTCCGCAACTGTTCGAGGCGCTCGACCATCGCCTGCGGGTCGAGATCCGACGGCATCAGGTCGTCTAGACCATCCGCCGTGCCGGTCTCCTGCTCGAAGAGTGTCGGGAGAACGGCATCGGCTAGAGCGTTGTACTGCTGCACGTCCTCCCAGTTGTACTTCTCGGGGCTGTCAACCGTACCCCGGAGTGCCGTGTGGGTGTTGGCGGTCCGGTCGTCCCACGCGTCGGTCGTCCGGTACCAGTCCTCGAAGAAGGCAACGTCGAGTTGCGAGGAGAGCCCTCCCTCTGCACCAGTGAGTCGTTCCGACGTGTGGGCGCTTCGGAGGACGATCTCGCTGAAGCTCAGTTTCTTCTGGCCCTGATGCTTCAGGAGGTTCACCGAGACCGGAATGACCTCGTATTCCTCGTGAATCGATGACCACGTTGACTCGAGCGTCTCTAGCGACCGACCGTCGGGTAGCCGTTCCCAGACATCGTCTCGCTGTCGCAGCCATTCGCTGTCAAGAAGTCCGCGGAGCACGCTGAGGAGGTGGCTCTTTCCGCTCCCGTAGTACCCGTAGAGCCAGTAGTTCGCGCCCGACCGCATATCCTCGGACCGACCGAGTAGCCGCGAGAAGAAGTCGGATATGAACTCCTCGGACTCCTCCGTTACGTGGTAGGTGTCGATCGATTCCAGCCGATGATCCCGCCCGTCGTCTTCGCGGTCGATGCGCACGGACTCCTCGAAATCGCTCCCGACGTCGGCAGCGAACCAGCCCTCGTCCGTCACACTTCGCCCTCCCACGGTTCAGCCCAGCCGTACGTGTCATCGACCGGCTGGAGTCGCAACTCACCGTGAATCCCGCTCGCTTCCCAGTTCGGATCGTCGCTCACGCGTTCGGCCAGGGCGTCCCAGTACTGGTCCGGCTGGAAGAGGTAGAGCCAGCCGGTCGGCTGGGAGAGCCAGTCGTCGCCGTGGATCTCCCACGAGTAGCCTGATGCGACGAGTAACGGCGTCGACCCGAGGTTTGGGATCTGTCCCTGTAAGGTCTGTTGTGTGTCGAGAACACCGATATCGCGCAGCACCGACCGGAGCCCCTCTCCCCACCGTCGCGTCGTCGATTCAGCATAGTCAAACTCGCTCCCGTCCTCGTAATGGAACTCGCTCAGGAGGCGCTCTATCGTCTCCTGCTCGAATCCCAGCCCGCCGACACCGGACTCCTGCAGGCGGTCGACGTATCGATGTACCGTGTACCTCACGAGGGGATCGTCTTCCAGCAAATAGAAATACAACACCTGCGCTTTGTCACGCACCGTCTCACACCGGTCGAGTACAGAGGGGAGCTGGACAATAGAGGGAAGTTCGCTGCCAGCGGTCTTGAACCGCGAACTGAGTGCGCGGTAGATGCCCTTCGAACTCCCACGCGTGCTGCGCTCGTCGAATCGCTCTTCGATCCACTTCTCTTCGACAACCGTCCAGTCCCGATGGTGGGCGTACAGTCGAGCGAGCGTCTCCGCTCTGTCAACGAGAAGCCCGCATCTAGTAAGAACCATCGTCACTTCGTCGTCAGAAAACGTCGAGTCGAGCGACGGTAGAGAAACACCCCTCCCGTCGGTGCGGAGAGTCATATATCATCTCGAACCGGCCACACCACTTAGTTGATAGGGAAAACCGAATCGGAGGCGTCCGGTAACCCGGGTGTTCGACCGTCGGTTAGCAGGGCACGTCTTCGGCTGGGTCAGGGGCGGTCTTGGATATCTGTAGCGCCCACACGCCGGACCGCTTCTGTTCTACGGCCACCCGTGGCGGTGCCGAGGTGAGATCTTCGAGGGCTCCGCTGACGTCGCCCGGACGGGTGTCCGTCACGAGATGGAGCGACTCGCCGGGAGCGAGCGCGCCGAACTCCGCGCGAACCTGTTCGATACGCGCCCGGTCGGGGACGCCGCGAAGGTCGAGCGCAGTCTCGGGAACCGTCACCGTCGTCCGGTCCGCAAGGGCTTCGCGTACGTCCTCGCCCAGGTCCCGAAAGGCTGCTGGGACGTCTCCCTCGGTCGAGCGAAGCGAGTCGTCGATGGGGAGCTCCGCGAGTACGTCCGCACTGAGGTCGGGGTCGCTGCCGAACGGCGCGTGGTCGTCGCCACAGGTGGGACAGGTGAACCCGGCCATGTTGACAACGGCTCCGAGTACCGGGACGCCCTCCTCGCGGAACAGCGCCGCCGAGCGCTCCGTATCACTGGCCGCGGTCGGAAACGGCGTCGTCACGAACACCGCGCCGTCGACGGGGAACGACTGCAGCGTCGTCAACACGATGTCGCCGGTCCCCGGCGGCAGATCGAGCACCAGCGTGTCGACGTCCCAGGCGGCGTCGGTCAGCAGTTCCTCGACGGCCTCGTGGGCCATCGCGCCGCGCCATGCCATCGGTTCGTCGTTGGCGATCAGGCCGACACTGACGACTTGCAGGCCGTCGACCTCGACCGGCTCCGCCCGGCCGTCCTCGGTCGAGCCGAGTGGCCCCTCGATGTCGAGTAACTCCGGCGTGTTCGGACCGTACACGTCAGCGTCGAACAGGCGACCCGCTCGCCGGACGCGGCCAGTCCGCGCGCCAACTGGGTCGCCACGGTGGTCTTGCCGACGCCGCCTTTCGCACTGGCGACGGCGATGATTTGGTCCACGCCGGGCACGACGGTCCCGTGGTCCGGCTCTGCGATGTCCGTCTCTATGCGGACCGCCTCGACACCGCCACACTCTAGCACCGCCGCCCGCATCCGGTCGGCGAGCGCGTCCGCCGTGGCAGGGTCCATGCCGGACAGCGCCGTCTCCACGCTGACGGTCCCGTCAGTGGTAGCCACGGACGCTACTAGCCCCGCGGCAACCACGTCCTCGTCACTCTCGGGCGTGGCCACAGTCCGAAGCGCGTCCCTGACAGCGTCTTCCGTTGGTTCGGGCTGCTCTCCGGACATATTACCACGTCCCCCCGTGTTCGGTTTCCGGTTCGGGACCATCGTCGTCGTCCATCAACGTGCCGCCGTAGGGGCGGTAGTCGATTTCGAACACGCTGTCGATACGCTCTATGAGGTCCTCGCGCCTGGCGATGATCTCAGTATCGAACTCCGCGGCTTCCAGGGCGTCGACGAGGCCGTCGTCGTCGAGCCGCCCGTCGCCGTAGGCGGCGGCGACGCCGTCCCGGAACGTGTCGGCGTTGCGCCGACACCGCAGCCCCTCGTCGATGTCCGTCTCCGCTTCGCTCCGGTCCCCGTCCAGCGGGACAGCCTCGAAGTGCTCGATAGCCCGCCGGTCGAACTCGGCTGCCTTCGAGAGCACCTCGGTCGCCTGTTCGATGGGGGACAACTCCGCCCAGGCATCCCGGGCGACGGGCGCGACCATCGTGTCGACGATGTCGGTCCAGGTCGTCGCTCGCTCGGGGTCCTCCAGCGCCTCGGCGACGAACGCACCGACGTGGTCCTCCGGGATGGTCATGCCCAGCGACGACTCAAGACCGCCGCCCTCGTCGGTTTCTGTCTCGTTCCCGTCCTGTTCCGCTGCCGTGCCGGTCGAGTCGAGTTCGTATGGCATCGTCAGGTCCTGTCCTCCGGGTCGGTGTTCAGGTCGCGCCGGGGCTCGAACCCGGGCGCGCCGCCGGGGGCCGGTGACCCGCTCCCGGATCGGGCCGAGCCAAAGGAGCCGGCGGGGTCGTGAGCCATCGACGACTGCTCCGCGGGCGTGTCCGGCCCGCGTACCGGGGGCCGACGCGGCCCGATTTCGGACATCTAGCTCCTCGGGGTCGGTCCCGCGAGCGCTCGCGAGCGCTGTTGGCCGCGC